>JANYBE010000286.1 GCA_025360945.1 Rhizobacter sp.
GACTGTTAATCCGTAGGTCCCTGGTTCGAGCCCAGGTCGGGGAGCCATATCAAGCTACACGCCGCGCCAGCGGACGAAGTACGACGATCTGTGATCGTCGTCCCTTTGTCTGAGTTGTGGAGCTTGAAAATGGACTTGAAAACGCTGATCGACGCCTTAAAATGGCGTCCTACCGGCGACGGGACACGTCTTTGATCGCCCGCCTGGGCTTCTGGCGTGAACGGCTCGGCGATATCGACTCGCCACGATCGACGCGGACCTGGTCGACGAGCAGATGACCCATCTGGCCCAACGCGGTGCGTTGCGCTACGTTCGCGGCCAGGGAAGCATTCCAGCGAATCGACCGCTCTCCCCTGCCACGTTGAATCGCCACCTAGTCGCCCTCGGCTCCGTGATCACGTATGCGCGGCGCAGGCTGCTGCCGCGTGCCCATGTGAGTCCCACCAAGGGGGTGGACAAGCACCGCGAATCGGAGGGGCGCCTTCTGTACCTCACCGAGGTGCAGGTGGAGCGTGTGATTGCCTGCGCCGCGGCCGCGCGCTGGCGCAAGCTCCCCGCACTGATTCGCATGGCCTTCACCACCGGATTGGGCCGTGGTGCGCTGCGCGAATTGCGCTGGCGCGACGTCGACCTGCAGGCCGGCCGCCGAATACCGAGACGCTGGCGCCGACGATGAGCGTTCCCGCCCCAGCCTCAGTCACTTTCCCATAGGCCCAAAGCCCAGGGTTGTACGGGAAGAACATGCAGCGCCCGGACAACAGCGCAGCTGCCAACGGCAAACGAGAGAAGCTTCATCGTCGCTAGCCTACCCGATACCAGTCATACCCGACCGGCAACTGTTGGTCGGCTCCCGACTTGGACGCCGCCAGCGCGGCACTCGGCGCTAGCCCTCATGACGGCGTCCAGGAGGAAGCAAGCCAGCGTCGACTCATGGCAAAAGAACGACCTTGCCGATGTTCTTGCGTGCCTCGATGTAGGCATGCGCGTCGCCCGCGTGAGCGAGCGGAAAGACCCGGTCTACGTGTGGGCGCAGCCATCCGCTTCCACGCCCCCTAGGAGGCTGTCGGGCTTGCCCGCCTACTCCGAGCGAGCGAAGGCGGTTCGTCCCACAGGTGCCCAAGGTTGACGCCGAAAACTGATCGATTCAGGTTCATCAGGGATACCGGGTTGAACCAGGGCATGCCCAGTCCGACCCCGATCAGCTTGAGCACGCCGGGCAGGCGTGACTCCGTCGCGGTTGAGGCACCGAACATTCCAAGACGACCCGTGGATCGGAGGGCGCGATAGCTCTTCTTCCACTCGGCTCCGCCCAACGGATCCGTGATGAGCTCAACTCCGCGCCCCTGAGTCAGCCGCATCACCTCGCGTGTCCAGTCGAGTGGGTGTAGTCGATCGCCTCGTGCAACCCTCGCTCCCTCAGGAACCTGTGCTTTCCGGCGCTCGCGGTGCCGAGGATCGTGGCCCCGAGGTGGCGCGCGATGTCGATCGCAGCGAGCCCAACGCCGCCGCCTGCGCTATGCACCAGCACCGTCTCGTCAGACTTCAGCGCGCCCATCACGACCAGCAGTTGCCACGCCGTGAGGTAGTTGACTGGAATCGCCGCCGCCTGCTCGAAACTAAGCGCAGATGGCTTCTCGAAGACCTGCGCTTGTGGCACGACGACGGTGTCGGCATAGCCACCGAACCGGGTGAGGGCCATCACCCGGATGCGAATTTCAACCCCATGCGGCTGGGGGTCCGGCCCCTCACGCATCTGCAGGTTCCCAGTGCCTCCGGTTGAGATGATCCAGGCTTGCTTCATGGCACATTCTTCCTTTGCGACTCCTAAATATCAAGAACATGCAGGCCGCGCGGTGGGTCGTCGACCGACGAACGACTGCTGCACGCGGCACAGCCGACCTCGACGTCCGGTCGCCCTGCGCTCGCGGTCGGCCGGATGCCGGACATTCGTTGTTGACGGGCTGGGGGGTGACACTCAGGAAGTCCGGTCCAACGACAAACAGGATGGCCGGT
>JANYBE010000303.1 GCA_025360945.1 Rhizobacter sp.
TAGGCCAGGTACTGGCGCGTCACGCTCGCCATCGGGATGTCGAGGATGTTGAAGTTCTGGCGCCGGATCAGGTAGAGCAGCAGATCCAGCGGACCCTCGAAGGCCTCGAGAAACACCTCCAGCGCATCCGGCGGGATGTACAGGTCGGCGGGCATCGCGAACAGCGGCTCGCCATAGAGGCGGGCCACCGCGACGTTGTCGACCACGCCGGGGCTGGCCTCAGGCGGCAGGGTGAGTTCGGGCACATCGAGTGCCACCACGTCATCGCTCACGACGGGTCGTGCGTGCAGTGGGTCGCCGGGTCAGCGCTCGGTCTGGTAGACGTAGGGCTGCTGCGCAACGCGGGCCTCGCTGTAGTCGGCCTGCGCGTCGCGGTCGACGCGCTTGTCCCACAGCAGCGCGCGGCCCTGGCGCTGTTCGGCCTCAAGCGTCGGCTTGTTGGTCTTCAGCTCCTGGATGAACGAGGTGACGTCCGAGGTGTAGGCTTTCCAGAACAGCGGCATGGCGGTGGGCGCGCAGAACGCGCGTGCAAGGGATTAGGACGTGATTTTAGCGGGGACCGGCCGGAGCCGGATCTTTTTCCCGGCAGCGGCCCCCGAATCCAGCCCATCGAGGATCGGGCAATCCGGCCGATCGTCGCCGTGGCAGCAGCCGACCCATGCCTGCAGCGTGTGCTTGATCGCCGTCATCGCGTCGATGCGGCGTGCCAGGTCGGCCACCTGCACCAACGCGATGCGCTTGACGTCGGCACTCGCGCGGCGACGGTTCTGCCAGAGCTTGAGCGGCTCCCGGATCTCGACCATGCTGAAGCCGAGGTCGCGGGCGCGCCGGATGAAGCGCAGCGTATGCACATCGGTGTCGCGGTAGGGGCGGTAGCCGGCCTCGCTGCGATCGATGCGCGCCAGCAGGCCGAGTGACTCGTAGTGACGCGCCATCTTCGCCGACACGCCTGAGCGCGCGCGGCCTTGCCGATGTTGAACGCGTCGCTCATCGAACGCTGCCTTTCCAGCGCCGCAGCAGCAGCGCATTGCCGACCACGCTGACGCTGCTGAGTGCCATCATCGCGCCGGCGACCACGGGGTTCAGTAGCCCGAACGCTGCGAGCGGGATGCCGACGACGTTGTAGGCGAAGGCCCAGAACAGTCCCTGCCGAATCTTCGCGACGGTGCGCCGCGAGATCGCTATCGCGTCGGCGACCAGTGCGGGTCGACCGCGCATCAGCGTGATGCCGGCCGCCTGCATCGCCACATCGGTGCCGGTGGACATCGCGATGCCGACATCGGCCGCGGCAAGCGCCGGTGCGTCGTTGATGCCGTCGCCCACCATCGCCACGACCGCGCCTTCGCGTCTAAGGCGCGCGACGATCGCGGCCTTGTCCTGCGGCAGCACCTCGGCCTCGACGCGCTGGATGCCGACCGCTTCGGCGACCGCGGTCGCGCTGCCCCGGTTGTCGCCGCTGACGAGCACGGTCGCGATGCCGAGCGCGTGCAGCGACGCGATTGCATCGCGCGCATCGGGCTTGACCGTATCGCCGAACGCGAGCAGGCCCAGCAAGCACGGCTGCTCGGTCATGTCGGCCAGCCATGACACGCTGCGGCCGGCCGCTTGGTAGCGACGCGCCTGCTCCGCCCAGGCTGTGCAGTCGACGTTCAGCTCCTGCATGTAGCGGCTGCTGCCCAGGTGCAGCGCGCGTTCGTTCACGATCGCAGCCATGCCGCGGCCGGGCACGGCGCGCACATCGCGAGAGGGCGACGCGATCACGCGTTGGGCGGCCACCGCTTGCAGCACAGCACGTGCCAGCGGGTGCTCGCTGCCCGCCTGGATCGCCGCGCAGGCGGCAAGCAGCGCGGTGCGATCGGCGTTGACCGCGTCGGCCGCGACCAGCGTCGGCTGGCCTGCTGTGAGCGTGCCGGTCTTGTCGAACGCGACCACCGTGATTGCGTGCGCCAGCTCGAGCGCCTGCGCGTCCTTGATCAGGATGCCGTGGCGCGCGGCCACACCGGTGCCGACCATGATGGCAGTCGGCGTGGCCAGACCGAGCGCGCACGGACAGGCGATCACTAGAACCGCGACCGCGTTCAGCAGCCCCTGTTGCCACTCGCCGGCCATCAGCCCCCAGCCCAGCCAGGTGAGCAGGGCGATGCCGACGACGACCGGCACGAATACCGCGCTGAGCTGGTCCACCAACCGCTGGATCGGTGCCTTCTCGGCCTGCGCCGATTCGACCATGCGCACGATGCGCGCGAGCGTCGACTCGGCACCGACCGCGGTGGTCGTGACCGCGAGCAGGCCCTCGCCGTTGACCGAGCCGGCGGTGACGCGTTCGCCCGCCTGGCGCGTGACCGCCAGGCTCTCGCCGGTGATCAGCGATTCGTCGACGTGGCTCGCGCCCTCGAGCACCAGACCGTCCACCGGCATGCGCTCACCCGGTCGAACCAATACGACATCGCCCGCCCGCACGTCGGCGATAGGCACGCTGCATTGCGCGCCATCGCGTCGCACGCGTGCGGTCTGCGGTTGCAGCGCCCCGAGGCTGCGCATGGCGTCGGTGGTCTGGCGCTTGGCGCGCGTCTCCAGCCACTTGCCGAGCAGCACCAGCGTGATCACGACGGCGCAGGCCTCGAAGTACAGGTGCGGCATGTGCCCGCCGCCCTGATTCAGCCACTCGTAGACGCTGAGGCCATAGGCGGCCGAGGTGCCAAGCGCGACCAGCAGATCCATGTTGCCGGCGCCGGCCCGCAGCGCCTTCCATGCGCCTTGGTAGAAGCGCGCACCGAGCACAAACTGCACCGGCGTGGCGAGCGCGAATTGGAGTGCGCCCGCAAGCATCCAGTGCTCGCCGAACAGCGCTGCGAACATCGGAAGCATCAGCGGCAAGGACAGCAGCGCCGCGGCGACCAGCGGCCACGACGGCTCGGTAGGCCGCTGCGCGGCGTGCGCATTTGCCACCGGCACGCGCGCGGCGTAGCCGGCCTTCGCGACGGCCGCCAGCAGCGCCTCGGTGGTCGCGGCCATGCCCGCGATGCCCACCGTTGCTGTTTCGGTGGCGAGGTTGACCTGTGCCGAGACGACGCCGTCGACCTTGGCGAGCGCCTTCTCGACCCGTGACACGCACGAGGCACAGCTCATGCCGTCGATCAGCAGCGAGATCTGGCCAATCGGCCCGGGCGGGCGTGCATCGAGCGAGATGGTAGCGCTCACCGCGTTGGAGTTTGAGTTCATGAGGCCAGTCTCAAGTCTGACATGATGGCAAGGTCAAGCACCGCCCTTGATCTTTCCACCGGGGAGAGGCTTTACCGTGATGACATGAAATCATTCGCCGAAGGACTGCGCCATGCTCGAACTCACGATCAAGGACATGACCTGTGGCCACTGCGTCGCCGCGGTCACGCAGGCTATCCGGCAGATCGACCCGCAGGCGCAGGTCGAGATCGAACTGATCGCCCATCACGTCAGCGTCGAGTCCGCCGCCAGCCGCGGGCGCATCGTCGCGGCGCTTGCCGACGCCGCGTACACGCCCGATCAGGGATGAGCCGTCGTCAGCGCAGCTCGCGCCCGAGCAAGCGCTCCAGCGTGCCGCGCGGCGAGGACTCGGGGCGCTGCTGGTGCGCCGCATCGAGGTAGAAAGTCTGCTCCATCATGTGCTGGCCGCCCATCGCGGCGTGCAGCACCTGATCGCTGAATACGACCCAGGTCGTGCCGGGCGCGAAGTCCACGCGCGCCTGCGGGCTGGTCTTCTGGAACGCGGCATCGGCCTTCGCGCGGTCGTGCAGTTGCAGCATCAGGTGGTCGTATTCGGTGCGGCGGCGCTTGGTGATGCCAGCGTGTTCGAGCAGCCAGGCCGAGCCGGGCAGCGCCCGCTTGATGGCCGGCAGGTATCGCTTGGCGTGCGCCTCGAAGGGCTCGCCGACGCGCCACTCGCGGGGCCGGCCGGCCGGGTTGACGTTGCAGAACACGCGCAGTAGCCGCGTGCCGTGCATCGGGTTCGACGGAAACGCGTCGACGTGCAGCCGCGTGTCGTCCTTGCGCCAGCTGGCTTCGCGCCCAGCCACGTCGAGCGGACGGAACGAGGTGTTGCCGCGTCGCAGATGACCGCGGTAGTGCGGGAACAGGCGCAGCGCGAAGGCCTCGCTTTGCTCGGCGTAGCGCGTGATCATGGCCTTCAGCGCCGCCAGATCGCGGCTGTCGCCGGCCGCGCCGCGCATGTCGCCGCCGGGCCAGCGCAGCGAGATGTTCTTGGCCTTGCCGTCGGCCCAGCGGGGGTCGCGAAACCGCAGCTCGGATTCGATCAACGCAAACGCCAGATAGGGGAATCGCAGCACCTCGCCGGCCTCGATGAGCGCCTCGGCGCCACGTGTCGGGCCATCCTCGGCCCAGCTCCGGTCGGGAAAATCGCGAACCGTCGTCACGCCGCTCATCAGCGCACCCGCATGCCTGCCTTCGCGCCTGGCCAGGGTTCCAGGATGTACAGGCCGGGGTCGGCCTTCTCGTCTCCACTGGAGGCGGCCAGCACCATGCCTTCGCTCAGGCCGAACTTCATCTTGCGCGGCGCCAGGTTCGCGACCATCACGGTGAACTTGCCGACGAGCTGCGCTGGCTCGTAGGCCGACTGGATGCCGCTGAACACATTGCGGGTCTTGCCTTCGCCGACATCGAGCGTGAGCCGCAGCAGCTTGGTCGAACCCTCGACGCGCGCGCACTCGACGATCTTCGCGATGCGCAAGTCGATCTTCGCGAAATCGTCCACCTTGATCTCGGGCGCGATCGCCTCGCCGCCGGGCGGCAGCAGTTCGATCACGGGCGGCACGAGTAACGCGTCGAGTTGCTTCGCATCGACGCGCTGCATCAAGTGTTCGTACGGCGCAATATGCATCGGCAATTCCGCGGCGTCGGACCAGACGAAGACGCGATCGAGCCCGAACAATTGGCGAGCCACCTTGGAGGTGAGCTCTGGCAGAACGGGCGCGAGCACAACGCTCATCAGCTTGAAGCCATGCAAGGTTCGAGAGCAAAGGTCTTGCAACTCAGCGTGACGCTCGGGCTGCTTGGCCATTGCCCACGGCTGGGCCGCGTCGAAGGCCTCGTTGATGCGATCGGCAATCGCCATGATGTCGCGCAAGGCCTTGGCGTATTCGCGCCCATCAAGGCTCTCAGCCACAGACGATGCCGAGGCTCGGGCGCTCTCTTGCAAAGCCGCGATGTCACCTGAGTAGGCGAGCTTGCCATCGAAATGCTTAGTGACGAAGGTCGCCGCGCGACTCGCAATGTTGATGTACTTGCCTACGAGGTCACTGTTGACCCGCGCGATGAAGTCATCCGGATTGAAGTCGATGTCCTCGACGTGGCTGTTCAACTTGGCCGCGATGTAGTAGCGCATCCACTCGGCGTTCATGCCGAGCTCGAGGTATTTCAGCGGCGAGATCCCGGTGCCGCGGCTCTTGCTCATCTTCTCGCCACTGACCTGCAAGAAGCCGTGCACGTAGATCTGGTTCGGTACCTTGCGCCCGCTGAAGTGCAGCATCGCGGGCCAAAACAGCGTGTGGAAGGTGACGATGTCCTTGCCGATGAAATGAATCTGCTCGACCGCTGGATCGGCTATGAACGCATCGAAGTCGCCACCGATCTTCGTGAAGTGATTCTTCAGCGACGCGAGGTAGCCCACCGGCGCGTCCAACCAGACGTAGAAGTACGGACCCGGCGCGTCCGGGATCTCGATGCCGAAGTAGGGTGCGTCGCGGCTGATGTCCCAGTCGTTGAGGCCGACGTGGCCATGCTCGTCGGTGGCGAACCACTCCTTGATCTTGTTCAGCACCTCGAGCTGCAGCCGGCCGGGTGTCGTCGTCCATTCCTTCAGGAAGTCGATGCAACGCTGCGAGGAGAGCTGGAAGAAGTAGTGGTCGCTGTTCTTGAGCACCGGCGTCGCACCCGTCAGCGTCGAGTACGGATGCTTCAGGTCGGTGGGCGAGTAGACGGCGCCGCAGTTCTCGCAGTTGTCGCCGTACTGGTCCTTGGTGCCGCACTTCGGGCACTCTCCCTTGATGTAGCGGTCGGGCAGGAACATGCCCTTGACCGGGTCGTAGAACTGCTCGATCGTGCGCTCGGCGATCAGGCCTTGCTTGCGCAACGCGCGGTAGATGTCCTGCGCGAGCTCGTGGTTCTCGGGCCCGTCGGTCGAGTGCCAGTTGTCGAAGCCGATGTGAAAGCCGTCCAGGTACCGCTGGCGCCCGGCGGCGATGCCGGCGACGAAGGCCTGCGGTGTCTGCCCCGACTTCTCGGCCGCGATCATGATCGGCGCGCCGTGCGCGTCGTCAGCGCAGACGAAGTGCACCTCGTGCCCGCACATGCGCTGAAAGCGCACCCAGATGTCGGCCTGGATGTACTCCATCATGTGCCCGACGTGAAACGGCGCGTTGGCGTAAGGCAGTGCGGTGGTGACGAAGAGCTTGCGGGTCATGGGGCGAGCAGCGTGGCTGGCAAAGCGGTGATTCTAGGGCGCCGGCCACGCATGTCATGTCGCTGCGCTAGACTGCGCGCCGCCGCCTTCATCGCCCGATTCAACGCCACAGCGCCGCTCCCCATGCCCGTCAACGAAACCACCTTGCTAGACGCGCTGAAGACCGTGATCGATCCGAACACCGGCACCGACTACGTCTCGACCCGGCAGCTGAGGAACCTGCGCGTCGCCGGCGCCGACGTGGCCTTCGATGTCGAGCTGGGCTATCCCGCGAAGAGCCAGCTCGACGCGTTGCGCGCGATGCTGGTCGCGGCAGCACGCACCGTGGACGGCGTGGCAAACGTCGACGTGAGCCTGGTGACCAAGATCACCGCGCATGCGGTGCAGCGCGGCGTGCAGTTGCTGCCGAAGGTGAAGAACATC
>JANYBE010000242.1 GCA_025360945.1 Rhizobacter sp.
CTGATCTGCTTGTAGAACTCGACGTACTGCTCGGGCGTGATCTCGTTCTTGCTGCGCGCCCACAGCGCCGCCGCCTTGTTGACCGGCGCCCATTCGTCGGTCATCACCTGCTTGCTGGCTTTGGCGTCCCACTCCTCCTTGCGCATCAGGATCGGCAGCGAAATGTGGTCGGAGTACTTGCCGACGACCGATTTGAGTTTCCAGCCGGTCAGGAACTCTTCCTCGCCTTCGCGCAGGTGCAGCGTGACGCTGGTGCCGCGCGCCGCGCGCGTGATCGTCTCGACCTCAAAGTCGCCCGTGCCCTCGGAACTCCAGCGCACGCCTTCATCGGTCGGCGCGCCGGCGCGGCGCGATTCGACGGTGATGCGGTCGGCGACGATGAAGCCGCTGTAGAAGCCGACCCCGAACTGGCCGATCAACTGCGCGTCCTTCTTCTGGTCGCCCTCGAGTGCCGACATGAACTCGCGCGTTCCGCTCTTCGCGATCGTGCCGAGGTTGGCCACCGCCTCGTCAAGCGACAGCCCGATGCCGTTGTCGGCGATCGTGATTGTCTTGGCGTCCGGGTCGAAGGCGATGCGCACGTCCAGGTTGGGCACATCCTCGAACAACGCGGCGTTGTTCAGCGCCTCGAAACGCAGCTTGTCGCAGGCGTCCGAGGCGTTTGAGACCAGCTCGCGCAGGAAGATCTCCTTGTTCGAGTACAGCGAGTGCGTGACGAGGTGCAGGATCTGCTTGACCTCGGCCTGGAATGAGAGCGTCTGTTTGTCCATGAGTCTTCAAAGGCGTTGCTGAGGCGGCACCGCGCCGCCAGAAGACCGTGATTTTGGGCCACAGATGCCCGATTTCAACAGTTGAGGTGAAGCGCTGAAGCACAATCCCGCCGGTGAATCTGCGCACCATCACCGCCACCCGCTACATCACGCCGCTGCGCGAAGGCGGCTCGCTGCCAGCGATCGTCGAGGCCGATGACGACGGCCTGTACGTCCTCAAGTTCGTCGGCGCCGGCCAGGGCCCGCGCGCGCTGATCGCCGAACTCGTGGCCGGAGAGATCGCGCGTGCGCTCGGCCTAGCGGTGCCCGAGATCGTCTTCGCGCACGTCGATGCCGAACTCGCGCGCACCGAGCCAGACCCCGAGATCCAGGATCTGATCCGCGCCAGCGCCGATCTGCTGCGCGGCAGCGCCGGCCTAAACCTAGCGCTCGACTACCTGCCCGGCTCGGTGACGTTCGACCCGCTGATGCTCAAAGTAGCGCCCGAACTCGCGTCGCGCATCGCCTGGTTCGACGCCTTCGTCACCAACCTCGACCGCACCCCGCGCAATACCAACATGCTGGTCTGGCACGGCAAGCTATGGCTGATCGACCATGGCGCGGCGCTGTACTTCCAGCACGACTGGCGCGACTACCTCGCGCGCGCCCAGAGTCCGTTCGCGCTAATCAAGGATCACGTGCTGCTGCCGTTCGCGAGCGAACTGATGCAGGTCGATTCGCAGATGGCGGCAACGCTCACACCGCAGCGGCTGGCCGGCATCGTCGAGCTGATTCCCGATGCCTGGCTGCACGACGAACCCACGTTCGCAAGCAAGGCCGAGCAGCGCACGGCCTACCTGAACTACCTGCAACAACGCCTCGCAACACCGCGCGCATTCGTCATGGAGGCCGTTCGTGCCCACGCTCAGCACGTATGACTATGCGATCGTTCGTGTCGTTCCGCGCGTGGAGCGCGGCGAGTTCATCAATGCTGGCGTGATCGTGTCGTGCGCGGCCGCGGGCTATCTGCAGGCGCGCATCGAGCTCGATGAAGCGAAGCTGCTCGCACTCGACCCCGGTGCCGACGTGCACGGCATTCGCGCCGGGCTCGCGGCGCTCCCTGTCATCTGCGCCGGTGGGTCGGCTGCTGGCGCGCTCGGCGCGTTGTCCGCGCGCGAACGCTTTCACTGGCTAGTGGCGCCGCGCAGCACGAGCATCCAGACCTCACCGGTACACACAGGCCAGTGCGATTCGCCGCGCCTGACGCTAGAGCTTCAGCTCGAACACCTCATGCGGACAATGGTGCGTCGGCCATCGCCTCACCAAGCCGCACCGGGCGCGCCGGCGTCCACGCTGGATTGAAGTTCAGCGGTCCCTGCGGGAACAGCAGCACGACCGTCGAGCCGAGCAGGAAGCGACCCATCTCCTCGCCTTTCTTCAGCGCTGCGTTATTGTCCGTGTAGTGCCACTCGCGCAAGAACTCGCTGCGCGGCGGATTCACGACGCCGTGCCACGCGGTCGCCATGCTGCCGACGATGGTCGCGCCGACCAGCGTCAGCACGAACGGGCCGCGCGCCGCGTCGAACACGCATACGACCCGCTCGTTGCGTGCGAACAGCCCCGGCACGCCGCGCGCCGTCAGCGGGTTGACCGAGAACAGCTCGCCCGGCACATGGATCATGCGGCGCAGCGTGCCGTCGCACGGCATGTGGATGCGGTGGTAGTCCTTCGGGCTCAGGTAGATGGTCGCGAAGTGGCCGTTCTCGAATTCCGCCGCGAGTGCGACATCGCCACCCACCAGCGCCGTCGTCGAATAGTGGTGGCCCTTGGCCTGAAAGATCTGATCGCGCTCGATCGCACCGAACTGGCTGACTGCGCCATCCACCGGGCACACCAAATCGGCCCGCGCGAGCGGGCGCACACCTGGCCTCAGCGCACGCGTGAAGAACTCGTTGAAGCTCGCGTAGTGCGCGATGTCGGGGTCGGCCGCCTCGCTCATGTCGACGCCATACTTGGCGACGAAGCCGCGAATCAGCTGGGTCGTGCGCACGCCCGAGCGGCGCGACGCCCGCCAGCCGGCATAGACCGTCAACGCGCGCTTCGGCAGGAGGTATTGCGGCAGAACTTTGAGACGATCGGACACGGGGCGGCAGACAGGTTGGCGAGGCCGCGAATTCTAGCTATCTGGGCAGCGAGTTGACTTCGCGCTCCCACTTGTCGATCAAGCGCTTGCGCTCGGTCGCCTTGCCGTACTTCTGGAAGTCGTACTTGATCAGCCGCACGTTGTCGATCGACGGCACGCGCGGATCGGCCTTGAAGGTCTTGTTCGCCGGCACCTGCAGCGAGTTCGCTTTCGCGCCCAGGCTTTGGCCGGCCGGGCTCATCAGAAAGTCATAGTAGCGCCGCGCCGCCTCGCGGTTGCGCGAGCCCTTAACGAGCGCGATGCCGCCAATCTCGTAGCCCGTGCCCTCGCAGGGCGCGGCGCTCTTGACCATCGTGAAGCCGTTGATGCGCTCGTTCTCGAACCCGAAGATGAAGCTCACGCCGACCCCCACCTCGCCCTTGGCCACGCTCTTGGCCTGCGCCTGGCCGCTGCGCGTGTACTGCGTGACGTTCTTATGCAGCTTCTTCAGATAGTCGAACGCCGCGTCTTCACCCATCATCTGCACCAGCCCCGCGAGGATGGTGTAGCCGGTGCCGCTCGACCCGGGATGCGAGGTCTCGATCTCGCCCTTGTACTTCGGGTCGATCAGATCGGCCCAGCACTTCGGCGCGGGCAGCTTCTTCTTTTTCAGCACGTCCTCGTTCCAGCCGAAGCCGATCGCGCTGGTGTAGAAGCCGCCGACGTAGTTCTCGCTCATCGCGTACTGACGCACCGACCAGCCGTGCAGATCGTTCAGGTACGTCGGGCGATACGCGTCGAGCAGACCGACCTCTCCCGCCTGCAAATACGGATCGCCGGTCCCGCCCCACCAGATGTCGGTCTTCGGGTTCGCAGCCTCAGCGCGCAACTGCGCCAGCGCTTCGCCGGTCGCCTTGTGCA
>JANYBE010000356.1 GCA_025360945.1 Rhizobacter sp.
GCTCGAGCAGCGCGGTCGCCGGTGGCAAGTCGTCGAGCTCGCGCAGCTGGTCGAGCACGAGGAAGCGGTGCTCCTCGTTGCCGACGATGCAGGGCGCGCCCACCGCGATGTCGCTCGCCGCCAGGGATGACAAGCGGTGCGCAGCTTGCTGGAACAGGCTGCGGTTGCCTTGCAGCACCAGGAACTGTTTCGGGTGCTGCGCGCGCGACAACGGCCACAGGCGCGTGCCGCTGCCGCCGGCCATGATGACGGGATGAACGTTGATCTGGGTCATGGTGAATAGATCTCAGGCTCGGCCGGGCCGCCCCAAGGCGGCTGAGCGCTCCCTCGGGGGCCAGGAACGAAGTGACGTAGGAGCGTTCATTCGGCGAGGCCGTTCGGATTCATGTCTTGCCAGCGCCAGCTGTCGGCGCACATTGCGTCGAGATCGCGAGTGGCCTGCCAGCCGAGCAACTCTCGGGCCAGCGAGCAATCGGCGTAGCTCGCATCGATATCGCCAGGCCGGCGCGCGACGATGTCCAGCGGCACCGATCTGCCGCTCGCGCGCTCGAACGCGCGCACGACCTCGAGCACGCTGTAGCCGCGGCCCGTGCCCAGATTGGCGGTGATCGAACGCTTCTCGCGCAACAGATAGCGGAGTGCGTCGGCATGGCCGTCGGCGAGATCGACCACATGGATGTAGTCGCGCACGCCGGTGCCGTCCGCGGTGTTGTAGTCGTTGCCGAAGACCTGCAGGCGCTCGCGTCGGCCGACCGCGACCTGCGCAACGAAGGGCAGCAGGTTGTTCGGGATGCCGCGCGGATCCTCGCCGATCAGGCCGCTTTCGTGCGCGCCTACCGGATTGAAGTAGCGCAGCAGCGCGATGTTCCACTTGGGATCGGCGAGCTCGGCGTCGTGCAGAATATTTTCGCCCATCAGCTTGGTGGCGCCGTAGGGGTTGGTGGCTGACAAGGGCGCGTCTTCGCGGATCGGCAGGCTTTCGGGCTTGCCGTAGACCGTCGCACTGGAGCTGAACACGAGTGTCTTGCAACCGTGTCGTTCCATAGCCTGGGTCAGTGCGAGCAGCCCGCCGATGTTGTTGGCGTAGTAGGCCAACGGCTTTGCCGCACTTTCGCCGACCGCCTTGAACGCCGCGAAGTGCACGACCGCGTCGATGCGCTCGCGAGCAAATACCGCGTCCAGGGTGGCCGCAATGCAGACGTCGCCCCGAACGAAATCGGGCGCGCTGCCGCTGAGTGTTTCCAGTCGCTTCAGCACCTCGGGCGAGCTGTTCGAGAAGTCGTCCAGTCCGACGACGCTAAAGCCGGCCGCTAGCAAAGCGAGCCAGGTGTGCGAACCGATGAACCCGGTGGCACCGGTCAGCAGAACCCGCTCAGCACGACCGGCACGACTCATCGCAGTGTGAACTGTGCCGAACAGCCGACCGTGTTCGCGCCATAGGAGTAGCCCGCGATTCCGGAAAGGCTGTGCGACTCGTGCGACAGGTTGCAGCCGAGCTGCAAGCTGCGCGCGATCTCGTAGCTCGCACCGAGCGAGGCGCTGCGGGTGTCGTCGGTAGACTCGTCGTTGGCAGGCGAATTGACGATTCGCGAGCGGCGGTATTGCAGGTTCGCGTTCAGACTGATCTTTGCGGTCGCGGCGTAGCCTGCGCGCAAGGAGTAGGCGTCGGTGGTCTGGCTGTTCTGCGACAGGCCGCTGACGGGGGTGCCCGGTGTGGAAGTCGGTGTGTTGAAGAACGACGAGTTCGTGCCGGCGTCGCGGCTGATGCCGGCACCGAAAGTCAGCTTGGCGGTGGGTGCGTAGTTTGCCGTGATGGCACCGGTGAGTCCGCTGAAGTCAAGGCTGCTGGCACCGGAGTTGGAGTTGGATTGGTGCGTCCAACTCAGGCGAGCGTTGAGGTTGGTCTGGGCAGTGGAACGCCAGTCGAGGGTCAGGTCGACGTTGCGGCCACTGGTCGTGTTCGACGCATAGTCGGCGGGGTCGGTGCTTGGGGGCAGCACCTGCGTGAGCGCAACGCCGTAGGGCGACACGGTGCGCGTGAACCGCAACGCGCCGCCGACCCGCAGGTCTGGTCCGAGCCGGAAGTTGGCACCGATGCTGCCCGTGTCGCCCGAAGATTGCGACGACAGGTATTCCGGCGCGGAGTATTTGACGCGGCTATGGGCGTACGAACCCGTCAGGTTCAGTAGGCCTTCGCCGCCCCAGCGAACGCTGGTGCTGAGCTGGTCGGTCTTCACGAGGTTGCGCGTCGTGACCGGCACGAGCGCGTTGCCGTTGAGCGCTGCCAGGCTCTGATTGGCATCGAGGCTCAGGTTGCCCGAAAGGTTCTCGATCGTGGCCCAGTCCCAGCCGGCGCTGACGCCATAGCTGGTGTTGTTCAACGTGCTGTTGTCCTGGTACTTGTTGTAGTGCAGGTTGAGATTGGCGTAGACGCGTTGCCGACTGATCAGTTGGTCGAAGCCGCCGATCAGCCCGGTGTTCGAATAGTTGTCGGCTCTGGTCCGCCCGAGAGGAGCCAGGGTTGTGTCGAAGTACGTATCCGATACGCGGTAGACGTTGCTGTCGTGCGTCAGCGATTGCGTCACGCCGATGTAGTACGGGCTCGGCTCGTCCGCCCATGCCCCGCAGCTTGCCGCGGCCGCGATGGCCGCGATCAGCGGACGGACGACCCGGCGGCGAAGCGCGTTTGTGTTGTGAGCTTGCATTCGGTTTCTCCAGGCGAGCATGTCGCGCACCATAACTGTTAGTAGGCGTGTCGGTCGAAAAAAACGAGCCGGACGGTGCGCGCGATGATCTGCAAATCCAGCCCCAGCGACCAGTTTCGAAGGTACTCCAGATCGTATTCGACGCGTGCCTGCATTTTCTCGATGGTGTCGGTCTCACCACGGTGTCCATTCACCTGCGCCCAGCCGGTAATGCCCGGCTTGACCTTGTGCCGCACCATGTAGGCCTTGATTAGCTGGCGGTACTGCTCGTTGTGTGCTACCGCATGCGGACGCGGGCCGACGATGCTCATGCGGCCCTGGAGCACGTTGAGGAACTGGGGCAGCTCGTCGAGCGAGGTGCGGCGGATGAACGCACCGAAACGGGTGATGCGTGGGTCCTGCTTGGTGGCCTGGCGCACGACTGGGCCATTGTCCTGCGCGATCATCGAGCGAAACTTGTAGACGATGATCTCGCCGCCGTCCAGCCCGTTGCGACGTTGTCGGAAAATCGCCGGCCCGGGCGAACTCAGCTTTACGCCGATCGCGATGGCGAGCAGGACCGGCGATATCAGGATCAGGATCATCGTGGCCAGCACGATGTCGCTGATGCGCTTGACCAGCTCGTTTGTGCCTGTGAACGGCGTCTCGCAGATGCCGACGACCGGCACGCCGTTCATGTCCTGCAAGCGACCCTGGATGATGCTGATGCCGAACACGTCGGGCACGAAGAACAGCGACGCGGTCGTGCCCTGGATGTCTTCGAGCAGCTCGACGATGCGCGGCTGCGAGCCCAGCGGCAGCGTGATGTAGACCTCGCGCACGCCGTGCTCGGTGCAGTAGGCGGCCACGTCCTTCAAGCCGCCCAGGCGCTCCGCACTTGCCTCCCGGTGCAGACGGTCGTCGGTGCGGTCGTCGAAGTAGCCGACGAAATCCACGCCGTGATCGGCGCTTTGGGTCAGCGCCTTGGCGACCTTGACGCCCAGCCCGCCACCTCCGACCACGACCGCAGTGCGTCTCGCCTCGGGGCGTGCAGAGAGATGCTTCACCGCCACCGAACCGATCCATACCGCGAGCCATTGCAGCACCGGAGTAACGAGCAGCCAGGCGAGCAGCACGTCGTCCTCGAAGTAGCGCAGGCTGCGCGTCGCATAGCCGCACAGGGCCAGGATGGCGGCCAGCGAGACCCACGATGAAACGATGTCGACGCCGGCGCCGATCAGGTTCTCGCGGAAGCGGTTGCGCCCCGGGAAAGTGAGGGCGAACACGAGCAGACACAGCGTGAGAGCCGGCCGGTCGACCAGCTCGCCCGCATAGAGCGTAACAAACAGGAAGGTCAGGACCGTGATGCTGGGTTCGAGGAACGCCGCCACTAGCGACGTCACGGATTGCGGCGCGCTGAAAAACGTTCTCTTGTAGGTGCGGTCTTCAAACATGAATTCGTGGTGTCCCGCGCCGAGCCCGCTCGACGATGAAAGGTCGTCCCGCGCCGTGACGACGGACGCCGAGCCGTCGGGTAGCAGTGTGACCGGCGGATTCTCCATCAAATCGCGCCCCTCGAGTGTGGGGGCGCGGCGGGGAGGCGTGCCTACAATCCGTGCATGTTTCACAGTCTCAACTCACTCCTTGGCCAAGCGGCGATAGAGCGGCTGACGCTGCTGGCGAACCACGTGCTCGGCAGCGAACCGGTGGCCACGCAGCGCATGCGAGCTCACGCGGGTCGGGTCATACGGTTGCAGTTCGAGGGGTGGCCGGCTCTCCTGCCGCCATTGCCCGCGACCGCGTTTCGCGTCACACCCGCCGGCCTGCTCGAGTGGATTGGCGACGGGGCACCGGCCGAGCCGGACCTGCGCGTCAGCATCGACGCTTCCAATCCGGCGCTGGCGATGGCCCAGGCGCTCGGCGGTACACGGCACAAGGTCGATGTGGCCGGTGACGCCACGTTGGCGACCGACCTGAACTGGCTGTTCGACAACCTGCGCTGGGACGTGCAGGACGACCTCGCCCGCATCGTGGGTCAGGCCCCGGCGCGCGAGATCGCGCGCGTCGCAGGCGGCATCGCGACCGGCATGCGCGAGGCGGCAAAGACTTTGAGCGGGCTGGCCGCGCGTCGATGAGGCATCTGGCTCGGCTCATCTTCATCTGCGTTACGGTTCTGCGCTACGGCCTGGACGAGCTCGCGCTCTCCAGCTTCCGCCAGCGATGGGTGCGCGCGCTGGTGCGGGTGATGACGATCGGCCGCACGCTCGACGCACCGCGCGGCGTGCGGCTGCGCATGGGCCTGGAGCGGCTGGGTCCGATCTTCGTCAAATTCGGGCAAGTACTCTCGACGCGCCGCGATCTGCTGCCGGCCGATCTGGCTGACGAGCTCGCGCAACTGCAGGACAATGTGCCGCCGTTCCCAGCCGAGCATGCGCGTCGCCTCGTCGAGCAAGCGTTTGGTCGACCGATCGATTCAATTTTCGCTACCTTCGAGGCCGAGCCGGTGGCGAGCGCGTCGATCGCGCAGGTGCATTTCGCGACACTGAAGGATGGTCGTGCGGTCGCCGTGAAGGTGCTGCGTCCGGGCATGCTGGCGGTCATCGACGACGATCTCTCGCTGCTGCGCACGCTGGCGCGCTGGGTCGAACGCCTGAGCGCCGATGGCAAGCGCCTGAAGCCGCGCGAGGTCGTGGCCGAGTTCGACAACTACCTGCACGACGAGCTCGACCTGGTGCGCGAGGCCGCCAATGCTGCGCAGCTGCGCCGCAACATGCAGGGCCTGGACCTGATCATGCTGCCCGAGATGGTGTGGGATCTGTGCACCCAGAGCGTTATCGTGATGGAGCGCATGAACGGCGTGCCAATCAGCCAGGTGCAACGGCTGCGCGATGCCGGCGTCGACATCCCGAAGCTGGCGCGCGACGGCGTCACGATCTTCTTCACGCAGGTCTTTCGCGACGGCTTTTTCCACGCCGACATGCACCCCGG
>JANYBE010000382.1 GCA_025360945.1 Rhizobacter sp.
CTGAGAGAGGCTGCGGGCGAGGCGCGCGCGCCAGCCGAGGCGACGGCGTCCTGGGCCGATGTCGACCACGGCTGGGCGACGTTGCGTGGACGGCTCGACGCCGACGCCTCGATGGAACGTGGTGGGTCGTGCAGGCCGTCACGGGCGGCGCGCAGCCCGGCATCGTGGTGGGGTGGTTGGCGCTGGGTCGTCGCGCTGCAATCGACCGTCATTGTTGGCCTGGCGGCCCTGGCCATCATGATGCTGCCGCGTGACGACGCTTATCGAGCGCTCGGCAGCCCAAGCCGCGCCAGCGACGCGAGCATCGTCGTCGTGTTCCGGCCGGAGGCGAACGAGCTGGAGATTCGCAAGGCGCTGCGCGACAGCGATGTGCGGCTCGTCGACGGTCCGACGGTGACCGGTGCTTACCTGCTCAGCACGGCGCCCGCGCACCACGCCGCCGCGATCGGTCGGTTGCGCCTGCAGACCGCGGTGCTGCGTGTCGAGTCGCTCGAAGCAGGGCCGGCACGATGACCATGCTTGCGCGTCTCGTTCGCTCGGTGCGGGGCGCGGCCGGCGTCGGCGCGATGCTCGTCGCGACGGCCGTGTACGCTGTCGACACGCCGCCCGCGGGGTCGTCGCCGCTGCCTGATGCGCAGGCGTCGCAGCAGGTGCTGGTGCTGCTGAACCTGCCGCCGCAGCACTTTCGGCCCGACGGCAACTACGCCGGCAGCTATTCCGATGCGGCCGGCCGTGCGGCGCGTCGCCGTGTTGCCGCGCAACTCGCGCGCGAGCATGGACTGGCGATGATCAGCGACTGGCCGATGCCGCTGCTCGGCGTCGACTGCTTCGTGATGACGGTGCCGCCTGATCAATCGCCCGCCCGCATCGCGCAGGACCTGTCTCACGACGCGCGCGTCTCGTGGGCGCAATTGATGAACGTCTACCGAGCGCAAGGCCACAACGATCCACTGTTCGCGATGCAACCGGCAGCGCGTGACTGGCAGCTCGCCGCGCTGCACGAGACAGTGACGGGCCGGCACGTCCGCGTCGCGGTGATCGACAGCAGCGTCGAACGCTCGCACCCGGACCTGCTCGGGCAGATCGAGTTGGACGAGGACTTCGTCGCCGGTCGGGGCGCGCCTGCCGAATCGCACGGCACTGCGGTGGCAGGCATCATCGCCGCGCAGGCCGACAACGGCATTGGCATCGTCGGGGTGGCACCGCAGGCACGCGTGCTCGCGATACGCGCCTGCTGGCAGCAGGCGATCGAGTCCACGCTGTGCAGCAGCCTGAGTCTGGCGCAGGCATTGCAGTTCGCCATCACGCATGATGCACGGGTGATCAACTTGAGCCTGAGCGGGCCCCCTGATCAGTTGCTGGCTCGCCTCCTCGATGTAGCGCTGGTGCGCGGCATCGCCGTCGTCGCGGCGGTCGACCGTGATGTGCCCGACGGCGGGTTCCCGGCGGCGCACCCCGGCGTGATCGCCGTGACCGACGACAGGCGCGGTGCGTCGTTGTCGACCCGCGTGAGCGCGCCCGGGCGCGACATTCCGACTACGCTGACCGGTGCGCGCTGGGGCGTGGTCTCGGGAGCGTCGTATGCGGCCGCACATGTGAGCGGCCTGCTAGCCTTGTTGCGCGAGGCGCGCGATCGGCGCGAGCTGGCGACTTTCACTGTAGTGGCCGTGGGCGCGCGCGATCTGGTGCTGCTGCCCGATGGTCGCATCGATGCCTGCGCGTCGCTGAGCCGCGTTGCCGGCAGTTGCAGCTGCGACTGCGCGGCCGCGAACGCCGCGCCGAACATCGCGCGCGAGTGACGTGCGACGCGCCGCCTTGACGCGATCGAACTGGGCGCGCCGCGTGTTGTGGGTGTCTGCGCTGCTCGGCAGCGGTGCGGCGCAGGCGCAGTTTGGCGCCAGCATCGGTGTCGAGTCGGACTATCGTTTTCGCGGTGTCTCGCTGAGCGCCGGCCGGCCGGACGTGCGCCTGAGCCTGAGCTACGACGACGACAGCGGCGTTTTCGCTGGTGCCACCGCGACACAAGTCGAGTTCGTGCGCGGCCTGCACTCGGTGCAGCTGCTGGGCTACGCCGGCTACGTGATGCGCGTGACGCTGGGGCTAGGCGCCGAGTTCGGCGTCACGAGCTCGACCTTCAGCGGCAACACCCGCTACGACTACAGTGAGGTGTTCGCCGGCGTGTTGAGCGATCGCTGGAGCCTGCGCGTCTACTACGCGCCGGACTACTTCGGCTTCGGCCAGGCTACGTCCTACGTCGAGCTCAATGCGAACGCGCCGCTCACACCACAACTGCGCCTGTTCGGCCATGCCGGCGCGCTCACCGCGCTGGGCGGCATGGCGATCGTGGACCAGCGAAGGACGCGCGCCGACGCGCGCGTCGGGCTCGGGTTCGGTGCCGCGCCATCGGTCGACATGCAGCTCGCGTGGGTTACCGCCACGCGTGGCGGGCCGTATGTCGTCGAGTACGGCACGCGACGCAACACCTTCGTGCTGAGCGCGCTGGCCTCGTTCTGACGCGACAAGCGTCGGCGTGTTGAACCTTTTCCTGCGGGAGCGGAATTCACCGGGCACGGTGGCCGAGTTGCGTCCGCCAACTTCATCAAGACCGAGGAGACTCGCGATGAAAATGTCCAGCATCACGCGGAAGTGGCTGAGCGTCGGCTTGAGCGCCGCCGTGCTCACCGCTTGCGGTGGCGGGGGTGACTCGACTTCTGCACCCGCACCCGCACCGGCGCGGACGCCAGCGCCCGCACCGTTCTTTGTAGCGAACAGTGTGGTCAGTGACTTCAGTGCCAGCACCAACCCGTACAACAGCCCGAACGTCGACATCCACCTCATCAGCGCCTGGGGCATTGCGTTCAATCCGGTCGGCTATGTGTGGGTCGCGAACGCGGGCACGTCGACTTCGACGCTGTACAACGGCAATGGCATTGCTCAATCCCTGGTGGTCGCCATCCCGGCCGGCACGGCGGGCAGCGCGAAACCGACCGGCATCGTCAACAACGGCACGACGGACTTCGTCGGCACGCAGGCGGGCTATGCGGCATCGCCTTCGGCAACGGTATCAACAGCCAGCCTACGAACACCTTGGTTCTTTGCTGGCGGCCCGTCCGGCGAGACCCATGGCGTCTACGGACGCATTGACCTGCACTGAGCCGGGGCCATCATGCGAATCGACGTTCGACTGTTGAGTGTTTCATTGGCGCTTTGCCTGGGCTGCGCGATGCCACTGGCCTGGGGTGCCGGGGGTGGCGGAGGCGGTGGTGGCGGAGGCGGAGGCAGTGGTGGCGGCGCCGGCACCGCCACCGACGCCGATCCCGAGTACCAGGCCGGGCTGGCGGCGGCGAAGGCCAAGGACTGGCCTCAGGTCGTCGCCCGCATGGGCGTGGTGACGCAACGCGATCCGAAGAGTGCCGACGCGTGGAACGAACTCGGACATGCCTACCGGCAGCTCGGCGACATGGACAACTCGTTCAAGCACTACGCACGCGCCTTGCAGATCGACCCGCGCCACAAGGGCGCGCACGAGTACCTCGGTGAGGCCTACCTGCAAGTCGGCAAGCTCGAGCTGGCCGAACAGGAATTGAAGGCGCTCGACAAGATCTGCTTCATCACTTGCGAGGAATACCGTGACCTAAAGGAACAGATCGTGCGCTACAAGCGCGATCACCCAAAGTCCGCGTCGCTGATCTAGCGCAGCGTGACCGCGTGCAGCAGTGCCGCGGTCGCGGCGTCGGCAGGGAAGAAGGTCTCAAGCGCGAGCTCGGAGAGGGTCACGTCCACTGGCGTGCCGAACACCGTCGTCGTGCTGATGAACGAGAGCG
Source organism: Rhizobacter sp. (assembly GCA_025360945.1). Classification (GTDB taxonomy): domain Bacteria; phylum Pseudomonadota; class Gammaproteobacteria; order Burkholderiales; family Burkholderiaceae_C; genus LMDS01. The sequence goes on from JANYBE010000382.1 coordinate 3,825, forward strand.
TGCCGGCCGGTGTTCGCAGCAGCAGCGGCACGACGACGCTCGCCTCAACCACCTCGTGCGAGGCGTCGGGTGGCGCGGGATAGGCGCGCAGTTCATCGGCCAGCGCGGCCAGCACCGGATCGGCGCTGACGAGCACCTGCTGGCGTACGCGTGCGAGCAGGTGCGCGCGCCACTGCGCGAGATTGATGATGCGCGGCGCGAGGCCTTGCGGATGCAGGCTCAGCCGCAGCACGTTGATCGGCGGCAGTATCAGCGCCGGCGCGACATCGGCCAGCAGCGGCAACACCGCACGGTTATATGAGACCAGCGACCAGTGCCGGTCGACTGCGAGTGCCGGATACGGCTCATGGCCCTTGAGCACGAGCTCGACGGCCTCGCGCGCCGCTGTCAGCGCCGGGTCGTCGAGTGAACGTTCGGCGTACATCGGCGCGAAGCCGGCGGCGGTGAGCAGGCGGTTGCGCTCGCGCAAGGGCACCTCCAGGCGATCGGCCAGGCGCAGAACCATCTCGCGGCTGGGCATCGCGCGGCCAGTCTCGACGAAGCTCAGGTGGCGCGTCGAGACGTCGGCGTCACCGGCAAGGTCGAGCTGGCTGAGACGACGGCGCTGGCGCCATTCGCGCAGTTGCGCGCCGAAGGGGGTAAGGGTGGCGGTGTTCATGGCCCGCACGATAGCGGGGGGGCAGCGCGGCGTTCAATGACGCCCGAGGTAATGGACGTATGCACCTGGGGCGCCGAACATTCCTCTACACCGCATGCAGCGGCGGCGTCATCGGGACGCGGCCTGCGGCGGACCAAAAGGAGTGGCTGACATGCCCGTGAACCCGATCCAACCAAGTCTGTTTCTTCGTCGCGTGTTGTTCGCCGACGCCGCCGTGAGCGCGGTGGTCGGCGCCGTGATGGCGTTGGGCGCCGCAGTCTTGCAAAGGCTGCTCGGCCTGCCGGCAACGCTGCTGATGATCGCCGGCGTGGCGCTGTTCCCGTATGCCGCGTACCTGGTCTGGGTGGCCACGCGTTCCGTGGTGCCGCGTGCGGCCGTGTGCGTGCCCATCGCGCTGAACCTCGTATGGGCGGTCGATTGCGTGCTCGTGCTGTCGGCCGTGGGCCTGAGTCTGACGCTGCTGGGCGAGGCCTTCGTCGCGGTCCAAATCGTCACAGTACTGGCGTTCGCCGAACTCGAGTTCATCGGCCTGCGGCGTGCGCTATCGTTGCCGCGTGCCGCCACCACCCATCAACACGCCTGAGCGCCAGCGCTTCGACCGCCTCGATGCATTGCGCGGCGCCGCCATCGTCTGGATGGCGGCGTTTCACTTGGGCTACGACCTGAACTACTTCAGGTTCATTCACCAGAATTTTTACACCGACCCGCACTGGACCGTGCAGCGCAGCTGCATCGTTTCGCTGTTCCTGTTCTGCGCAGGCGTGGGACAGGCGATTGCGGTCGACCAGCAGCAGGCGTGGCCCCGCTTCTGGAGGCGGTGGGCGCAGGTCGCAGGCTGTGCGCTGCTGGTGACGCTGGGCTCGATGTGGATGTTCCCGAAGACGTTCATCAGCTTCGGCGTTCTGCACTGCATCGTGTTGCTGCTGATCGTGCTGCGCCTGACCGCGGGCGCGGGCCGCTGTCTATGGCCGCTGGGCCTGATCGCGATCGTGCTGCCGTTCGTCGTGCAGCACGCGTGGTTCGACACGCGCTGGACCAACTGGGTCGGGCTCGTCACGCGCAAGCCGATAACCGAAGATTATGTGCCGCTTCTGCCGTGGCTGGGGGTGGCCTGGTGGGGGCTGGCCACGGGGCAAAAGCTGTTGTCGCGTAGGCGCGCATTGATCACCGGTGCACTGCCGCGCGTGCTCAATCCACTCGCCGTGCTCGGCCGCTGGAGCCTCAGCTTCTACATGCTGCATCAGCCGGTGCTGATCGGCCTGTTGATGGCCCTCGTTGCGCTCAGGCGTTGAGTAACCGCTGCGCGGCGCCGTCGATCGCAGCCTTCAACTCGGCGTAGCTGCGCGTCACCGCAAACTGCGGGAACTGCTCCGTGATCGCTTTTGGCGGATGAATGAAGAAGCCCGCGTGCGCGGCCGACAGCATGCCGGTGTCGTTATACGAATCGCCCGCGGCGATGACCTGGAAGTTCAACCCGCGCAGCGCGTTCACGGCGTGGCGCTTCTGGTCGGGCATGCGTAGCACGTGGCGGCGTACGAAGCCGTTCGCGTCGACCTCGAGCTTGTGGCACAGCAGCGTCGGCCAAGCGAGTTGCTGCATCAGCGGCTGCGCGAACTCGTAAAACGTGTCCGACAGGATCAGCACCTTGTAGCGGCTGCGCAGGTCGTCGAGGAATGCTCTCGCGCCTTCCATCGGGCCCATGCCCGCAATCACATTCTGGATGTTGGCAAGCTTGAGCCGGTGCTGTTCGAGCAGCCCGATGCGAAACTTCATCAGCTTGTCATAGTCGGGCTCGTCGCGCGTTGTGCGGGCGAGTTCGGGGATGTTGGTGCGTTTCGAGAACTCGATCCAGATTTCCGGGACGAGCACGCCTTCGAGGTCGAGGCAGATGACTTTGCATGGTGGTGCGGTTCAGGGCTGTGGAAAGGGCAGGGTGCGAATGCGTTCAGGCCGCACGCCGATGCCCACCAGCCGCGCTGGCAGGCGGCGCAGCAGCGGCAGGCGTTGCAGCAGTTTTAAGGACAGAGGCAGATCGGCAGGCGCTGCGGTGCCGGCAAGCACCGGTGCGAGCACTTCGTTTTGCACCGCGATCTGCGCCCGCTGCGTCACGCGTGCCGGCCACTCGCGCCGGCGCTGCACAGCGGCAAGGTCGCCGCTGTGCAGGCGCTTCTCGCGAAGCGCATCGGCGAGCAGGTTAGCCGCAGCCACTGCATCCTGGATCGCCAAGTTGATGCCGACGCCGCCGACCGGCGACATCGCGTGCGCCGCGTCGCCGATGCACAGCAGCCCTTCGCGATACCAGCGCGGCATGCGGCTGATCTGCACGCTCAAAAGCTTCACGTCGTCCCAGCTCGTCAAGGTTTGCGCGGCCGCGGCGAGAAACGGCGCGATGCCACATACGCGTTCGCGAAATGCCGCGATGCCTTGCGCTTGCAATGCGTCCAGGCTGCCTTTGGGAATGACGAAAGCACATTGCCAGTAGTCGTCGCGGTTCAGCATGACCAGCAGCGCGCCCGGCCGGATGTAGCCGCCAGTCTGGGCAGGGTCACTCGCGGCCCGTGGTATGCGGAACCAGAGCACATCGATCGGCGCGCCCAGATCCTGGCTGGCCAGGCCGGCACTTTCGCGCAAAGTGGTGTGGCGGCCATCGGCCGCGATCACGAGATCGGCGTGGATTGCGAAGCCGCCCTCGGTGGTCTGCACATTGACGCCGACTACCGCGCCGTCGACCTCGATCACGCCCAGCGCCTTCGCGCCCACGCGCAGCGAAAACTTCGGCAAGCGCCGGGGCTGCGCGGCGATGAAGTCGAGGAAGTCCCATTGCGGGATAAGCACCATGAACGGCCGTGGTGCCGGCAGGTGCGTGAAGTCGGCGATGGTGACGCTGTGGCCGTACACGTCACCGGTGAGTTCGCGCACCTCCTGGTGCGGCAGCGCGAGGAAGGCTTCGAGCAGGCCGATGTCGTCGAGCACCGTCAGCGTGGACGGGTGGATCGTGTCGCCGCGAAAGTCGCGCAGAAAGTCGAGGTGCTTCTCCAGCACGATGACGTTCACGCCGGCGCGCGCCAGCAGGTAGCCCAGCATCAGCCCGGCCGGGCCACCGCCGGCGATGCAGCAGTCCGTATGCTCGGCCTTGACGTTCGCAGCATCCATGCCGCAATGGTACTTGGCCGTACCATTGGGCAATGAGCAACCAGATCCTGTTCGGCTTCCATGCCGTCACCGTGCGGCTGAAATCGGCGCCGAAATCGGTGGTCGATATCCACGTCGACGCGACGCGCCGCGACCAGCGCATGCGCCAGTTCGTCGAGCGCGCGAAGGACGCCGGCGCGAAGCTGATCGACAGCGACGACGAGCGCCTGCAAAAGCTCTGCGGTACGCACCGCCACCAGGGTGTGGTCGCGCGAGTGCAGGTGATGACCATCAGCCACTCCCTCGACGACACGCTCGACGGCATCGACGGACCGGTGCTGCTGCTCGTGCTCGACGGCATCACCGACCCGCACAACCTCGGCGCCTGCCTGCGCGTCGCCGACGGTGCGGGCGCTCACGCGGTGATCGCGCCGAAAGATCACGCGGTCGGCGTGAATGCGACCGTCGCCAAGGTCGCGAGCGGCGCGGCCGATACGGTGCCGTACTTCATGGTGACCAACCTGGCGCGCACCTTGAACGAGCTCAAGGAGCGTGACATCCGCATTGTCGGCACGTCTGAGGACGCGCAGAAATCGCTCTACGAGCTCGACCTCACCGGCCCGGTCGCGCTGGTGCTCGGCGCG
>JANYBE010000026.1 GCA_025360945.1 Rhizobacter sp.
AGTTTCTGAAGGAAGGCGCAGCGGTCGAGGACTTCATGAGGCCCGACCGCATCATCATCGGCGCCGACGACGAAAACGCGATTTGCCTGATGCGCTCGCTGTACGCGCCGTTCCAGCGCAAGCACGACCGGTTGGTCCTGATGGATGTGCGCAGCGCTGAGCTCACGAAGTACGCGGCCAACGCGATGCTGGCCACGCGCATCAGCTTCATGAACGAGCTGTCCTTGCTGGCCGAGAAACTGGGCGCCGACATCGAGCAGGTGCGTCAGGGCATCGGCAGCGATCCGCGCATCGGGTTCGACTTTCTGTACGCCGGCTGCGGCTACGGCGGCTCGTGCTTTCCGAAGGACGTAAAGGCCCTGATCATCACTGCGAACGGCGTCGAACATCCGCTGCGCGTGCTGTCCGCGGTGCAGGCCGCAAACGACGCGCAGAAGCAGGTCGTGGTCAGCCGCGTTACGGCGCGCTTTGGCCCCGACCTCGCGGGTCGGCGCTTCGCGCTGTGGGGGCTGGCGTTCAAACCCAACACCGACGACATGCGCGAGGCGCCCAGCCGCGTCGTGATCGGCGAGCTGTTGCGGCGTGGGGCCGAGGTCGTCGCTTACGATCCGGGCGCTATGGCGGAGTCGCGCCGGGTGTTTTCGGATTGTCCCGGGCTGGGCTACGCCGAGTCGCCGATGGATGCGCTCGAGGCCGCGGACGCGCTGCTTATCGTGACCGAATGGAAGGAGTTCCGCAGCCCGGACTTCGCGCGCATCAAGCGGATGCTGAAACAGCCGCTGGTGATCGACGGCCGCAATCTCTACGATCCAAAACTGGTGCGCAGTTTCGGCATCGACTACGTGCCCATCGGGCGCTGCTAAATCGCTTGTCATTTCGCCAACATTGGCCATGAAAATTTTAGTCACGGGCGTCGCCGGATTCATCGGCATGCACACAGCCGCCGGCCTGCTGGCGCGAGGCGACGAGGTGGTCGGTCTGGACAACTTGAACGAGTACTACGACCCGCAGCTCAAGCGCGACAGGCTGGCGCAGCTCGAGCCGCACGGCCGCTTTCGTTTCGTGAGGCAGGACATCTCCGACCAGGCGAGCCTGGCGGCGCTGTTCGCGGCCGAAGGCTTCGAGCGCGTCGTGCATCTCGCGGGGCAGGCCGGTGTGCGTCACTCGATTCTCAACCCGCACGCCTATGCACAGTCGAACCTTGTGGGCTTTTTGAACGTGCTGGAGGGCTGCCGGCGCAACGATGTCGGGCACCTGGTCTATGCCAGCAGTTCAAGCGTGTATGGCAACGGAACGCGGATGCCGCTTTCCGAGTCCGACCCGGTGGACCGCCCGGTGAGCCTGTATGCCGCCACCAAGAAGGCCAACGAGTTGATGGCGCACAGCTACAGCCACTTGTACGGGCTGGCGACGACCGGCCTGCGTTTCTTCACGGTCTACGGGCCATGGGGGCGCCCGGACATGGCGCCCTACCTCTTTACCGATGCGATCGCCCGCGGGCTGCCCATCGACGTGTTCAACGACGGCAAGCTGCGACGCGGCTTCACGTACATCGACGACGTCGTCCGCGCCTTGGTGGCGTGCGTCGACCGCGCACCCCAAGTGGATGACGAACCGGAGCCGAGTGGAGGGGCCGCTCCGGACGCGACGCGCGTACCGTATCGCATCTTCAACATCGGAAGCAGCGAGGCGGTCGAGCTCGAGCGATTCATTGCGGCGATCGAGTCCGCGCTAGGCCAGACCGCCAGGAAGAAGCTGCTGCCGATGCAGCCCGGCGACGTGATCGAGACCAGCGCGGCCACGGCGCGACTGCAGGCGTGGGTGGGCTTCAGACCGCAGACGTCGATCGAGGACGGCGTCGCCAGCTTGGTCGGCTGGTACCGGCAGTACTCGGCCCGCTGAGCGGCGTGTCGAGCGAGGCTCAGCCGAGCTCGGCGCGTCGGGGCATGTCCGCGCCTCGGCGCGAGCATGTGATCGCCGCGGCGCGGGCAGCGAACCGCAGGGCTGCGCGCAACGCGTCGCAGGGTAGGGCGTTCAACGCCGGCGACGCGAGCAGCTCGTGCTCGGCCAGCCAGGTGATCATCGCGGCCTGGAAAGTGTCGCCCGCGCCGACCGTGTCCACCACCTGCACCGGAACCGGGTCGATCGCCACGCGGCCCTGCGCGTTCCAGCCGACCGCGCCCTGCGCGCCGCGCGTCACGACGACGAGCTTCACGCCCGCGGCGAGCGCGCGAGCGGCGAAGCCGTCGATGCCCGCATCGGGCAGTAGCAGACCGAGGTCTTCGTCGCTGACCTTGAGCAGGTCGGTGCGCGGCAGCATCCAGTCGAGCTGGTCGCGCCAGCGCGCCAGATTGGGTTCGACATTGAGGCGGATGTTCGGGTCGTAGGCGATCAGCGCGCCGCTGGCGCCAAGCGCGCGTTCGCGTTCGACCAGCGCGCGCTGCGTCGAGGCCACCGGCTCGACGACAGTGGCGTACGAGCCGAGATTCACGAGCGCGAGTTCGGCCGGCACGCGCTTGAGATCGTCTGCTTGCACCAGCCGGTCCGCGCAGCCTTCGCCGTAGAACGCGTACGAGGGCACGCCGTGCGAGTCGAGTCCGATTAGGCTCAGCGTGGTTGGCGCCTCGAGGCGCGCGACCGCCTGCGTGTTCACGCCTTCGGCGACGAGCGCACGCATCAGCCGCTCGCCGGCGAATCCGGTCGAGATCGCGCTGAAGAACGCAGCCGGCTGACCGAGTCGCGCCAGCCCGACCGCGAGGTTGAACGGCGAGCCGCCGACGTTGGCGTCGAGCGTCATCCCGGTGCGTGTCGCCTCACCTTGGAACACGTCAAGCAAGGCCTCTCCACAGATCATCAGCATCTCAAGTCTCCACAGTCCACGGGCGTGCACTTGCACGCCAATGATGGCGGCAGCTTCGGTCCTTGTCGCAGTGGCGAACATTCGGGTTTTCCATTAATAAATCAAGTTGATTTATTAAATAAAAGTACCGATAATGAAAGCACACCAACCCAGAAACACCCCGGAGACGCGCCATGACCACCACGACTTCATTCTCCCGCCTTGCCATGTCTGCACTCACGCTGGCCGCGCTGAGCGCCGCGGCCACCGCCGCCGATCAGCCCGTAATCG
>JANYBE010000437.1 GCA_025360945.1 Rhizobacter sp.
CTGAGACCGAGACGGTGAGGCCCGCGTCGGCCTCCGCGCAGACCGATGGCCAAATGCTCTTTTATGTGCGCGACAACGGCATCGGGATCGACATGCGTCACAAGGACCGAGTGTTCGCGATCTTCAAGCGGCTGCACGCGCAGGACGCGTTCGGCGGCGGCAGCGGAGCCGGCCTCACGATTGCCCGCAAGATGGTGGAGCAGCATGGAGGTTTGATCTGGTTCGATTCGGACATTGGTGTTGGCACGACCTTCTTTTTTACGCTGCCTGATGTTCGGATGGCGGGGAGCCACCCTTATGCTGCTTGACGCCGGGAACGCCGATTCGCGACCGGTGCTCGTGGTCGAAGATTCCGACGACGACTTCGACACCGTGGCCGTGGCTGCGGCGCGCGCCAAGGTGCGCAATCGATTGGAACGGGCCTTGCATATCGAAGCGGCGTGGCAGTTGCTGAACAGCGATCCGGTCGACTCCTTCGCGTTCGTGCTGCTGGACTACAACTTGTGGGGCTTCGACGGGCTGACGCTGCTCAAGCGGATTCGCGGCGGCGGCTTGCTGGCGCATCTGCCAGTGGTGATTTACACCACCAGCGTGAACCCACGTGACCGTGAAGTTCTCTGCCAAGCTGGGGCGAGCGCATTCTTTGTGAAAAGCGTCGAGTACACCGACTGCCTGCGCTCGCTCGAGTCGATATTCGGCCAGTGGTTGCGCCGCAAGGCCCTGCCGCAGGCACCGGCGATCTCACTATCCATGGGGCGACAGTCATGAACGAACGAGGCCAGAGGGCGATGCGGCTGCTGATCGTCGACGACAACCCGCTCGACCGCGCCGAGGCCAAGGCTGCGCTGCTCAACGGCTCGAAGCGGCTGTATCAGTTTGCCGAAGCGTCGTCGGCAGAAGAGGCACTGAGCGCATGCGCGCAACTGCCGCTGCCGGACTGCATCGTGCTCGATCTCGGATTGCCCGACGCCGACGAGTTGGAGGTGCTCAATCGCCTTCCGCGCGACGATGACGGGCTGCTGAGTGTCCCGGTCGTGGTTCTTACAGCCTCCAGGGAACTAGGGCTCAACCAGGCCGCTTTGCGGGCTGGCGCGCAGGACTATGTCGGCAAAGCATGGCTGGTTCCGGAATCGTTGACCCAGGCTGTCGAGAACGCCATTGAGCGCCTCAGGATGGCGCGGGCATTTCAGGAGCAACGACGAATTGCCGATACCGCCCGAAGCAAAGCGCTCGAGCTCGAAGGCGAGAACCGACAGATCCAGGAGGCCACTCGGCTTAAGAGCCAATTCCTGGCCAATATGTCGCACGAGTTGCGTACGCCGTTGACGGCCATCATCGGCTTCGCCGACCTGCTGCAGATGGGTACGGTCCCGCAGGGTGCTCCGCAGCATCAGATTTTCCTGGGGCACATCGGCAGCAGCGGTCGACACCTGCTGCGCCTTATCAACGACGTGCTCAACCTGTCCAAGGTCGAGTCGGGAAAGTTCGAGTTCTTCCCGGAGGCATTCGATCTGTCGGTGTTGGTCAAGGGGGTGCAGGATATCCTGAGCACGGAGGTCCAGCGCAAGCACCTTCGGGTCATCGTCGACATCGAGCAGTCGTTGGGGAGCCTTTTTCTCGACACTGGAAGGCTGAAGCAGGTGCTTTACAACTACCTGTCCAACGCCATCAAATTCACGCCGGAAGGCGGCCTCATCGTCGTTCGCGGAAAGGCTTCGGGCGCTCGCCACTTTCGACTCGAGGTCGAGGACACCGGCGTGGGCATCGCGACGGACGACTTGCCGCGGCTGTTCACGGCGTATCAGCAGCTCGATGCCGGGTCCACGAAGAAGTACGAGGGATCGGGTCTGGGTCTGGCGCTCACGCGCCGCCTCGTGATGGCGCAGGGCGGAACCGTGGGTGTTAGCAGCACCCCGGGGATTGGCAGTGTCTTCCATGCGGTGCTGAACCGCATTCACGGGACCGATGGCACGAAGTCTGCCGAAGCGGACGTTCGACTTGCAAAGGTCGCGGACCGGCACCTTCTGGTGATTCACGACGTGCGCGACGATCCGCCCCAACTTGTCGCAGGCCTGACCGCCGCCGGCTTCCGGGTCGACGCCACCGCTACGGGAGAGCAGGCTGTCGAACATGCGCGTCACTGCGAGTACGACGCTATCACGCTGGGCCTGCTGCTGCCCGACCAATGCGGCCTTAAGGTACTGCAGAGCATCCGGGCCGGGGGGCTGAGCCGCGTGTCGCCGGTGGTGGGCATGACGATGCGTGGGCATGAAGGGACGGCCGCCACGTTCGCGATAGCCGACGTGCTCAGTAAGCCGATTCGCACCGACGAGATCGTCTCTGCGATGGCGCGCTTTCGGCTGCCGGGGACGAGCCCCACTAACGTGATGGTCGTCGACGACGACCCGCTGGCGCTGGACCTGATGCGAGCCACGCTCAAGTCCCTAGGCATCGACGCGGTGTGCCTGCCCGATGGGCGAGCGGCGCTTCGCGAAATTGACCTGCACCGCCCCGACGCCATCATTCTCGATCTGGTGATGCCGGAGTTCGATGGCTTCGCCGTGCTCGATGCCCTGCAACGGCTGCCGGCGTGGCTCGACACGCCAGTGTTCATCTGGACAAGCATGGCCCTGAGCGATGCGGACTATGCGGCTCTCGGCAGCTCGGCGCGAGCCATCCTAAGCAAGCGCGGCGGGTCGCTGGACGTCACGCTTGATGCCTTGCGCAACTGGCGCCGAACTCCTGCTCTGGTGCCACTCGGTGTTTCATCGTGAAGACTCCGCGCGTTCTGGTTGTCGACGACGACAAGGCGACGCTGGAGCTCACGAAATTCGTCCTCGAGGCTGCCGGACTCGTGGTCGAGTCGACCACGGATTCGATCAATGCCATTTTATTGATTTCAGACTTCCAGCCCGACCTAATTCTGATGGACATCCAGATGCCCGGACTGGATGGCCTCGAGCTGTCGCGACAACTCAAGTCGGAGCAGACGATGCGACACATCGTTGTCGTCGCCTTCACGGCCTTCGCGATGAAGGGAGACGAGGCCAAGCTGCGTGCGGCAGGATTCGACGGTTACATCGCCAAGCCGTTCGATGTCGCGTCATTTGCGCAGACCGTGTTGTCGCACGCGTGCAGGCCGGGTGACAGCAGAATGCAAGCGAATCTGGGCTTGCCGTAACGATCAACTCTCCGGAGGATGTGCGGCATCGAAGATTCTGAAATTCGCCCGCGCCAACGTGACTTGATTGGTATGGCGAGGTAGGCCGATCCCCAACGTCATCGTCTCCGGTAAACAAGTCTGTGGATGGCAGTGTTCCTGGCTGGCACCTGACCCGAGGCGTAGATGAGCCGCCCGCGCGGACGACGGGTAAAAAGGCCGCGCGGGTCGCCCAACTAGCGCGACGTCTTCAGGATGCAAGAGAGTTTCTGGCGCCGACTGAGCCTCCGGAGGGTCATTGCAGGGGGTCAAACAGCCCCGCGCGAAGCAGGTCAGCCCACAACCTGCCGGCATTTCGGCGGGCAGCCAAGAGTAGTTGCGCTGGTAGATCGGGATGACGAACTGCGACGACTTCTTCAGGAACTTCAGCAGGTTGGCTTCGAGGATAGAGGGACTCCAAAGCCCCGACCGCACAGGAGTTCGCGCTGGGCCCTATGATGATTCTGAACTGTCGTGATGACACGTCGTCGTGCTCGGGCCGCCGGTCCTGTGTTGCTGGTCGTGCACCGAAATTTTTCCCTTCCCCCAAAGGATCACCATGCTTTTCGAGCCCTTCGTCGCGCGTTCGCTTTCGCTCAGCAACCGCACGGTCATGTCTCCAATGACACGCAGTCGAGCCGTCGATTCCAACACCCCCAACGCATTGATGGCCGAGTATTACGCCCAGCGCGCTTCGGCGGGCCTGATCATTACTGAGGGCGTGTCGCCGTCGCCCAGCGGGCTTGGATATCCGCGCATCCCGGGGCTGTTCAACGATGCGCAGGTCCGGGGGTGGCGAATGGTCACCGATGCGGTTCACGCCAAGGGCGGGAAGATCGTCATCCAACTTATGCACACGGGCCGCGTGACTCACGTTGCAAACCTGCCAGCCGGTGCGGAGGTGGTGGGGCCATGCGCTGTGGTCTGCCCTGGCGAGATGTACTCCGACTCGCTAGGCATGCAGCCGCACAGCGTCCCCCGCCCGATGAACGAGCGCGACATTGCGCATGCCGTCAGCGAGTACGCCGAGTCGGCGCGGCTGGCCATCGCGGCAGGGTTCGACGGAATCGAGTTGCATGCCGCGAACGGCTACCTGATCGAGCAGTTCCTGAACCCGAACGTCAACCTGCGCACGGACGCCTACGGCGGGAGCGTCGAGGGCCGCAATCGCTTCGCGATCGAGGTTGCCCGCGCCGCCGCGCAGGCCATCGGCGCCGAGAAGGTCGGCATCAGGCTGTCACCCTATGGGGTGTTTAACGGCACGGGTCCTTTCCCGGACGTCGACGCGCAATACCTCGCACTCGCCACGGGGTTGTCGGCACTGGGGCTGTTGTACCTCCATGTCCTGGACCACTCGGCGATGGGCGCACCGCCAGTGCCTGAAGAATTGAAGGCCAAGCTGCGCGCAAGCTTCGCCGGGCCATTCATTCTTGCGGGCGGATTCGATCGCAACACTGCAGAGAGTGCGCTCGCCGAGGGTCGCGCCGACCTCATCGCGTTCGCCCGTCCGTTTCTCGCCAACCCCGACTTGGTGCATCGCATGAAACTGGACGCACCCATGAATGCCCTGGACATGTCCACCTTCTACACGCCGGGCCCGAAGGGCTATACCGACTACCCGGCGCTCACAGCCTGATCGTCCGAGTCGGCCACGGCTCGCAGTGCGGCGATGATCGTGGCCCAGTCGGCATTGCTGAACACGGCCGAGCCGAAAACGAGATCCTGTCGCAATAATGGCCTTCTGACCCGACATTGAATTTGCCCTCGCCAATACTGCAACAGAACCGTTCGCCGACGGACGACATGGGCCCCGGACCACTGGTCGAAGCAGTGGGGCAACCCGAGTTGGCTACGCGAATCTGGCCCGGCGATGCACGATACCCGCGCCGGACTCAGCGGGTCATGCGGCCTCATGCACATATCGTTACCGTGAAAGCCCCTGATCATTCGAGCTGGGCGTTCGCCCGGGCCGCTATTCGTCTGGCCCGGGCCGGGTTCTGGGTGCGCAGCGAAAAGCGCACCTCTTTTCGTTTTCGGACGGCAGCGGTTGAGCTTGAAACGATGTCCAAAAACAGAACGCGAAGGAAGTACGTACCGCATGATTTGCGGCAGATGCGTGGTTTGGTGATGGAGCCCAAGTGGCACCCCCAGGTGGCGCCCCCGGCAATGAAAAAGGCTTGTAAGTCGTTGACTTACAAGCCTTTAGGGTTCTGGTGGCGCTTCAGGGATTCGAACCCCGGACCTGCGGATTATGATTCCGTCGCTCTAACCGACTGAGCTAAAGCGCCTTAGCCCATAATTATAGCGTCGCTTCCGAAGCGGCTCGCCAACCCAGCGTGACGGCTGTCTGACACGGCGCCCCCCACCCGAACCACGGCACGATCCGCCTCGCATGTTCAGTTTCTTCAAGAAAAAGACTGCGGTCGCCGACGCGGTCGTGCCCGCCGCTCCCGACCCTGCGACGGACGCCGACAAGCGCCGCTGGCTCGACCGGCTGCGTGGCGGCTTGCGCAAGACCGGTGCGAGCATCGCGCAGGTCTTCACCGGCACGCAGATTGACGACACGTTGTATGAAGAGCTCGAGTCGGCGCTGCTGATGGCGGACGCTGGCGTGAAGGCGACTGCGTTCCTGCTCGACGATCTGAAGCGCCGCGTGAAGCAGGCCAAGGCGACCGAGCCGATCGTCGTGAAGGATCTGCTCGCCGACGCGATCGCCCAGCTGCTCGCGCCGCTCGAGCAACCCTTGCGCGTGGGCGAGCATGTACCGACCGTGATCATGGTCGTCGGAGTGAACGGCGCGGGCAAGACAACCAGCATCGGCAAGCTCACGCGCCATCTCGCCGAGGCGCAGCGAAAGGTCTTGCTCGCTGCGGCCGATACCTTCCGTGCCGCGGCGCGCGAACAACTCACGGTGTGGGCCGGCCGCAATCGCGCCGAGATCATCGGCCAGGACGGGGGTGACCCGGCAGCGGTCACGTTCGACGCGGTCGTCGCCGGCAAGGCGCGCGGCTGCGACGTGGTGATCGCCGACACTGCCGGCCGGCTCACGACTCAGCTGCACCTGATGGACGAGTTGAAGAAGATCCGTCGCGTGATTGCGAAGGCGCAGGAGGGTGCGCCGCACGAGGTGCTGCTGGTCGTCGATGGCAACACCGGTCAGAACGCGCTAGCGCAGGTGCAGGCCTTCGACGCGGCATTGCAGCTCACCGGCCTGATCGTCACCAAGCTCGATGGCACCGCCAAGGGCGGCGTGCTCGCGGCCGTGGCGTTGTGGTCGCGCGAGCGCGTCGCGGCGGGTGGGGCACCGTTGCCGGTCTATTTCATCGGCGTGGGCGAACAGCTCGAGGACTTGCAGACCTTCAGTGCGCGCGAGTTCGCGCAGGCGCTGCTGAGCTAGTTCTTGCGCAGTGGCGTCGGCCCGGAGTCCAGGTCGTCGAACCAGGTCGAGGGCGGCGGTTCGAGCAGCTCGATCATCTCGTCCTGGGTCGAATCGCGGCCGTGGTCGTCGAAGGGGTTGAATTCCGGCAGCGCGGCGGCGGTCGACGCCGCTGCGGCTCCGGCTGCGGCGTGTTCTGGCATGGTCGTCGTCAACGGTGTCGCCGCGGGCTTGGGCAGGATGGCATCGCGTGCGGCACTGGCCGAAGGCAGTGCGTCGGCGCGCCAGATCAGCATCGGAATGTTGGCCGCCTTCAGCGAGCGCGAGATGCGCGCCAGCCGCTTACGGGCGCGGTCGTTCGACTGTCCGCCCTCGGCTTGCAGCTCGACGACCGCGACCACCTGTGCGGCCATGTCACACACTGCAAAGTCGACGCACTGGTAGCCGATGCGGCGCAGCCAGTCGGCATACGAGTGGCGCTTGGGCACGCTCAGGAAGCGGGCCAGCGGCACCTGGGCGAGCACCATGTACTCCGGAAGAGCACGCACCAGCGTCCCGAACGCGACGCGCTCGCGCGTGGTCAGCACGCGCGTGGCCTGAGGCGGCCAGCCGGTGATGGTGTCGATGCGCTCCGACGGCGCCGAGGGAATACTACCCACCGCCGCATTGCGACGGCGCAGCAGGAACCAGCCAATCAGCAAGGCCGCCGCGATCAACACCAGAACGATTCGAAATAGCGTCATGCGTCAGTCCCAACTGCGAACGCGAGAGTGCCACAGCTTAGCGGTGCTTTGCCGCCAAGTCATCTGTTGCCCGTGTGACGAGTAGCGGCTCATCGCATGCCGCCGGGGCCGCCCATGCCTTTCATGCCACCCATTCGCTTCATCATCTTCATCATTCCGGCGCCCTTCATCTTCTTCATC
>JANYBE010000448.1 GCA_025360945.1 Rhizobacter sp.
CACCAGCGGCGGCTGCGCTCACTGACTTCGCGCTCACCGCGTTCGGCGCGCGCTGGGCCGAACTGGTGCGCCAGTTGAACGATGGCGGCAGCATCAGCGCCTTCACGCGCGAGCTGGCCATGCAGGCCGAGTGCGTCGGCCTGGACGAACAGGTGACACCGATCGCGTGCTGCCTGCGCGTCGAGCGCGAGAGCCTGCGCGCGAGTGCGCAGTGCGACAAGCTGCAAGCCGCGCTCGCCGCGCTGCTCGATCGAGCCGTGCGTCTGGAGGTGCAGCCGGGCGTTGCACAGGATTCGCCCGCGCGGCGCAACGCCGCCGAGCGCGCGCGCCGGCAGGCGCAGGCCGAGCAGATCATTCACGACGACCCGCTGGTGCAGGCGCTGATGGCGCAGTACAAGACCGCACGCATCGTGCCGGGCTCGATCAAACCTCACTGAACCCAAAGGAGAATTTCGATGATGAAAGGCCAACTGGCCGGCCTCATGAAGCAGGCCCAAGCGATGCAGGACAACCTGAAGAAGGCGCAGGACGAACTCGCCAACATCGAGGTAGAGGGGCAATCGGGTGCCGGTCTCGTCAAGGTGACGATGACCTGCAAGCACGACGTGCGCCGTATCACCATCGACCCCAGCCTGCTTGCCGACGACAAGGACATGCTCGAAGACCTGGTCGCTGCCGCATTCAACGACGGCATACGCCGAGCTGAGGAAGTGAGTCAGGAGAAGATGGGCAAACTGACTGCGGGCATGCCGATGCCCCCCGGCATGAAGTTTCCCTTCTGAGCACGTGGCAGAACCTTCGGTAGACGCACTGGTCGAGGCGCTGCGGCGCTTGCCGGGCGTCGGTGTGAAGTCGGCGCAGCGCATGGCGTTTCACTTGCTGCAGCACGACCGCGAGGGTGCGCATCGCCTCGCCGCATCGTTGCAGGCGGCGATGCTCAATGTGCGCCACTGCGAGCGCTGTCACACTTTCACCGAAACGCCGGTGTGCGCGATCTGTCTCGATGGCACGCGCAATGTGCGCCAGCTGTGCGTCGTTGAATCGCCTGCCGATCAGGCCGCGCTGGAGCGCACCGGCAGCTATCGCGGCCTGTACTTCGTACTGATGGGGCGCATCAGCCCGCTCGACGGCGTGGGCACGGGCGATATCGGCGCGCACCAGCTGCTGGAGCGCGCCGGCGATGGCTACACTGAAGAGGTCATCATCGCGACCAACTTCACCGCCGAGGGCGAGGCCACCGCCCACGTGCTGAGCGAAGCGCTGCGCGACCGCGGCCTGCGCGTGACGCGCCTGGCGCGTGGCGTGCCGATCGGCAGCGAGCTAGAGTACGTGGACCTGGGCACGATCGCCCACGCCTTGTCCGACCGGCGCTGAGGCCGAGGCCGTGTCGGCGCGGGTTCAGCTGCCGGCTGAGTGCGCGCGCCCCGGCGTGACCGCCGCGGCATGCTTGCCCGAGTTCTTGCGCGGAGCCGCGGCGGTACGGGTTGTCTTTTTGCCTGACGAACCCTTGTGCGCAACAGCGTGGGCGGCCTTGCCGCGCACCGCCTTGGCTACCACGTACACCACAATGGTTTGGCCCGGCTGAAAGCTCGCCGTGCGGGCCACGCCGTTCCACTGCGCGAGTTGGGCTGCGTTGACGCGGTAGCGCCTCGCGACACTCGCGACGCTCTCCTTGCGGCCCGCCTTCAGGGACATCTTGCGCAGCGATGGCCCGTCGGGCGCGAGCGCCATCGTCGCGTTGTCGGCGACCTCGATCGATACGTCGGTCTGGCGATGCTCGCCGCGCGGCACCAGCAACGTCGAGCCTGCCTTCACCAGCATGTGCGCCGGGATGCGGTTGACCTCGCGCAGCTGGGCTTCGTCCATGCCGACCTGGCGTGCAGCCTCTGCCGGATGAACGGTCTTCGGTGCGGTCCAGGCAGTCCAGCTCGCGAGCGGGCCGCGGTGCAGCGGTAGCTGGCGTACGAACTGGTTGGCGTTGTCATAGGGCAGCAGGATCTGCGCCGTGCCGGCAGCCAGGATCACCGGCTTGTTCATCTGCGGGTTCAGGGTCTGGAACTCGGCCAGCGGCAGATTGGCGAGCCGAGCGGCCACCGCCACGTCCATGTCGCGCTCGATCGGCACGCTCAGGAAGTATGGATGGTTTCGCAGCTCGGGCAGCGTCAGCCCGAAGTCGGCGGGCCGCGCGATGATGTTCTTCACGGCCTGCAATTTGGGCACGTAGTACGCCGTCTCGTTCGGCATCTTCAGGCTGGCGTAATCGGTCGGCAAGCCGAGCCGCAGATTGCGGGCGACGGCTCGCTGCACATTACCTTCGCCCCAGTTGTAGGCGGCCAGCGCCAGGTGCCAGTCATCGAACATGGCATAGAGCTTTTGCAGGTAGTCGAGCGCGGCGCGCGTCGAGGCGAGGACGTCGCGGCGATCGTCGCGGAAGACATTCTGCTTGAGCGAGAAGTCTTTGCCCGTGCTCGGGATGAACTGCCACATGCCCGAGGCCTTGGCCGACGACATCGCCTGCGGGTTGAATGCGCTCTCGATGAACGGCAGAAGCGCCAGCTCGGTCGGCATGTTGCGGCGCTCGAGCTCCTCGACGATGTGGAACAGGTAGCGGCCGCCGCGCTCGGTCATGCGCTGCACGTAGTCGGGCCGAGACGCGTACCACCGCTCGCGGTCGCGCACCAGATCGCTGTCGAGATCGGGCATCGCAAAGCCGCGGCGCACGCGCGCCCACAGGTCAGTCTGCGCGGCGCGGTCGTCGAGGTCGAGACGCACTTCGGGGCGCAGAGGGTCGACCGGAACGGGGGCCGTCGCCACCTCGTCGGCCGCGGGGGCACTGGCGGCAGTGGCCTCGCTGGCTGCGGCCGCAGGTGTCGAGGCTGCCGGCGCAACGGCGGCGGTCGGGGCAGGTGTGGTGGCCGGGCTCAGGCCACCGGTGCTTGCGCACGCTGCGAGCAGCAGCGGCAGCAACGGCAGGCCGGCGAAGCGGCTCAGCCGGCCGCGCAGAAAGGTCATCATCGGAAATCGTTCTTCCATTGTCGAAGGGCGGCGAGTACCGCCACAGGCTCGTCAGAGTCGGCACCGTGCGCGCGGGCACTCTGCGCTACCGCGTTATCGGCAACTCGCAGGAACGGGTTGACCTCAAGTTCGCGGGCGATCGACGAAGGCAATGTCGGCTGGCCCAATGCGCGCCGTGATTCGCACCACGCAGCGTAGTCGGCCACGTCCCGGTTCCGTGGCTCGACGGCGCGTGCGAACTTCAAATTGGACAGCGTGTACTCGTGCGCGCAACAGACCCGGGTCTCGCCCGGCAACGCGGCCAGACGCGACAGCGATCGATGCATCTGTGCCGGCGTGCCCTCGAACAGCCGGCCACAGCCGCCGGAGAACAAGGTGTCGCCGCAGAACAGGATCGGTGCGCCGGCCCCGCCGGCGTTGAAATAGGCGATGTGGCCGCTGGTGTGGCCGGGCACGTCGATCACCTCGAAGCGCAGACCCAGCACGTCGATTTGCTCGCCATCGCTCAATGCGACGAACGGCTCGGGGATGCGTTCGCGTTGCGGCCCGAACACTGGCCCTTGCAGGCGCGGCCGCAGCGCATCGATGCCGCCGACGTGGTCGGCATGATGGTGGGTCACTAGAATCGCCGCGAGCACCAGTTGCGCGGCGTCGAGTGCGGCAATCACCGGCGCGGACTCGCCCGGATCGACGACGACGGCATGCGTGCCATCGTGGAGCATCCAGATGTAGTTGTCGGTGAAGGCGGGTAGGGCAATCAGGTTCATGGCAGAACGCGCGATTATAGGTTTGACCGATTGGCTGAAGACGCCGGCGGGCTGCTACGTTTTGCA
>JANYBE010000449.1 GCA_025360945.1 Rhizobacter sp.
GTTCGCCATGTGCTGGCTGCTGATGCGCAAGGTCGCACGGTCTTCCATCAGGCCGACGTTGTGGATGTCGGGCACCTTGGAGCAGCCCACGCCCAAGGCATCCTCGGCTACGTGGTGCGCTGGATCGACCAGGGCGTGGGCTGCTCCAAGGTGCCCGACATCCACAACGTCGGCCTGATGGAAGACCGTGCGACCTTGCGCATCAGCAGCCAGCACATGGCGAACTGGCTGCACCACGGCGTGGTCACCAGGGCGCAGGTCAAATCCACACTCAGGCGCATGGCCAAGGTGGTCGACCGGCAAAATGCCGACGACCCGCTGTACAGGAAAATGGCCGGCAACTTCAAGACCTCGGCGGCGTTCCAGGCCGCGAGCGAGCTGGTCTTCATGGGCCTGGCGCAACCCAGCGGCTACACCGAGCCGCTGTTGCATGCGTGGCGACTGAAGGTCAAGGCAGCGGCTTGATCGGCCTTGGCGGGTAAAGTCGCGCGCTGCGCCCACTCGGCGCCATGCAACGCGACTTACCTGGTCGCCCAAGGAGAGCCCGTGAGACTGTCGAGATGGATCCCCGCCGTCGTGTCGGCGATTGCGCTGCTGGCCCTCGGCCCGGCACGCGCCCAAGCTGTCAGCGGCATCGACCGCGGCGCGATCGACGCGAGCGTGCGGCCGCAGGACGACTTCTATCTCAACGCCAACGGCCGCTGGCTGAAGAGCGCCGTATTTCCGCCCGACAAGTCTTACATCGGCCCGGGCGAGCAGATGCAGGACACAACGCAGGACCAGCTGCACGAACTGATCAAAGCGGCGCAACAACGCGGCGACGACGATGTCGAGGCGAGGAAGCTTGCCGATCTATACGCGAGCTTCATGGACGAGGCTGGCGTCGACCGCCTCGGCGCGAAGCCGCTCGCCGACGAGCTCGCCGCGATCGCCGCAATCAATGACCGCGCGCAACTCGCCGCGCTGTTCGCTCATCTGGGCAAGCTCGGCGTCGATACGCCGATCGGTCTGGCCATCGTGCAGGACGACCGCAATGCGACGCGCTATGTGCCTGCGCTGAGCCAGTCCGGTCTGGGGCTGCCCACGCGTGACTATTACCTGAAGCGGGGCGACGCGACCTTTCGCGCCGTGCGCGCGAAGTATGTAGCGTACCTGGGCAAACTGCTCGCGCTCGCCGACGGTCGCAACGCGCGCATGAGTCAGACCGCGGCCCGCGCGATCCTCGCGCTTGAAACCGAGATCGCACGCGCACAATGGGATCCGGTCGCGAACCGCGACCCGGTCAAGAGCTACAACCCGGTCGCGCTTGGCGACCTGACGGCGCTTGCGCCGGCGCTGGACTGGCCCGCGTTCACGGCGAACGCCGGACTCGCCGGCAAGACGAGCAACGTGCTGGTGCGGCAGCCGAGCTATGTGCGGGCCTTGAGCCCGCTGCTGGCCTCGGTGTCGCTGGACACCTGGAAGGCCTATGCCCGCGTCCGCCTGATCGACGCCTACTCGCCCTACCTGAGCAAGGAGTTTGTCGATGCCCGCTTCGAGTTTGTCGGCGCGGTACTCAATGGCGCGAAGCAGGATCGCCAGCGCTGGAAGCGCGGTGTGCAGCTCGTGAGCGAATCGCTCGGCGAGGCGCTCGGCCGCCTCTATGTCGAGAAGCATTTCCCGCCGGCGAGCAAGCAGCGCATGGAGGCAATGGTCGCGAACCTGCTCGCCACCTACCGCGAGAGCATCACCACGCTCGAGTGGATGAGCCCCGAGACGCGCCGGCAGGCGCTCGCCAAGCTTGCCAAGTTCAGGGTCAAGGTCGGCTACCCGACGCGCTGGATCGAATACGGTGCGCTCACCATTGCGCGTGACGACCTGATCGGCAACGTGATGCGCGCGCGCCGCTTCGAGGACGCGCGCCAGATCGCCAAGCTTGGCAAGCCGCTCGACCGGGAGGAGTGGCAAATGACGCCGCAGACCGTCAACGCGTATTACGATGCGCTGCTGAACGAGATCGTGTTCCCGGCCGCCTACCTGCAGGTACCGAACTTCATCCCCGAGGCCGACGACGCAGCCAACTACGGTGCTATCGGCGCCACCATCGGCCACGAGATCAGCCACGGCTTCGATGACGAAGGCAGCCAGTACGACGGCGACGGCAATCTGCGCGACTGGTGGACGGCCGAGGACAAGCTGCGCTTCAAGGCCAAGACCGCCACGCTCGTCAAGCAGTACTCGGCGTTCGTCGCGGTACCGCCCGCGTACCACGTCAACGGCGCGCTCACGCTGGGCGAGAACATCGCCGACAACGCCGGCCTGGCGATAGCCTACAAGGCCTGGCAACGTTCGTTGGGCGGCGAACCCTCGCCGGCGATCGACGGCTTGACGGGCGACGAGCGCTTCTTCTACGGCTTCGCCCCGTTGACGTGGTACGCGGGCGGTACCGCGACGAACGCCGAGTACTGCTTGACGAGCGTGGCGGTCTTGGCCTTGAA
>JANYBE010000472.1 GCA_025360945.1 Rhizobacter sp.
TCCGCGGCGCCGGTCACCGCGATCTTAAACTTGCGCGGCAGGAACGCGAACTCGGGGTGCAGCGTGCTCCACTGGCGCAGCACCTCGCAGTACGGTCGCGGGTCGACAATCTCGTCGGCGGCGACACCGGCGAAGCAGTCACTGGTCGTGTTGCGGATGCAGTTGCCACTGGTCTGGATGCCGTGCATGTCGACCGAAGCCAGCACGTCCATCACGTCGGCGCTTCGCTCGAGCGGAATCCAGTTGTATTGCAGGTTCTGGCGCGTGGTGAAGTGGCCGTATCCGCGGTCGAACTCGCGCGCGATGCGGCCGAGCGCACGCAGCTGCTTCGAGCTCAGCTCGCCGTAGGGCACAGCCACGCGCAGCATCGGTGCGTGGCGCTGCACGTACCAGCCATTTTGCAGACGCAGCGCGCGAAAGTCGTCGTCTGGCAACTGGCCCCGGAGATGGCGTTCGAGTTGGTCGCGAAACTGTGCCGCGCGCTGCTGAACGAAGTGCCGGTCGAACTCGGTGTATTGGTACATGGTCAGTAGATCACTTTCAGGCCGGCGCTCACCAGCGAGATGCACAGCAGCGCGCGCACCAGCTTCTCGGGCATGCGCTGGGTGAGCTTGGCGCCCAGCCAGATGCCGGGAACGGATCCGATCAGCAGCGCGCCGAGCAGTCCCCAGTTGACGTGGCCGAGCGTGGCATGGCCGATCCCGGCGACGAGTGTGAGCGGTACCGCGTGGGCGATGTCGGTACCGACGATGCGGTGCGAAGTGAGGCGCGGGTAGAGCAGCATGATCAGCGTCGCGCCGATCGCACCGGCGCCGATCGAGCTCAGCGACACGAGCACGCCGAGGACGAGGCCGCACACCACGGTTAGCCATGGTTTGCGGTGCTCAGGGATCCAGCGCTCCAGCCGGATGCCGATCTTTTGCCAGACCTGCTTGTAGGCCACCGTCACTGCTGTCAACAGCAGTGCGATGCCGAGCGAGAACGTGAGCGCGCTGGCCCAACCCTTGGTGATGCCGGTGAAGTGCATCAACGCAACGGTGGCGAGCGAGGCCGGAATGCTGCCGGCCAGCAGCAGGCGTGTCACACGCCAATCCACGTGGCCGGCGTCGTGGTGCGCGATCGAGCCCACCGTCTTCGTAATTGAGGCAAACCACAGGTCGGTACCAATGGCCACAGCCGGATGCAGCTTGAACACGGTCAGCAGCAGCGGCGTCATGAGCGAGCCGCCTCCCACGCCGGTCATGCCGACAATGGCGCCGACGCCGAAACCACTCAAGATCGCAATCCAGTCCATGCCAAGCCCAAGCTAAGGTCAGGGAATGTACGGAGTCTTCATATATAACGAAAGTACATTTTGGTTAGCTCCTTATTTTGCAGGGGAATATGCATTTCACGTCGGCCTCTAGAATTCGCCGATGATTGATCGTGGATTGAGCCGTCGCCGCTGGCTCGCTTTGAGCGCGACCGTGGCGCTGGCAGCCTGTCAGACGGTGCCTAAACCGGCCATCGTGGCGCCACCACCCGTTGAGCCTTCGTCCGCAGCCCCACCGCCCGCGCGCCCGCCGAGGATCGGGCTGGCGCTTGGCGGTGGGGCGGCGCGCGGCTTTGCCCACATTGGGGTGATCCAGGTCCTGGAGGAAAATGGTATTCGACCTGACCTCGTCGTCGGCACCTCGGCCGGCAGTCTGGTCGCGGCGCTATATGCCTCGGGCAAGAACGGCGCCGAACTCGGCGCCCTGGCCGAGACCATGGACGAATCGGCCTTCACCGACTGGGCCTTCCCCGGTCGTGGGCTGATCCGCGGCGAGGCGTTGGCGAAGTATGTGCGCGAACAGACGGGCGGGCGTCACATCGAGCAGATGCGCATTCCGCTGGGCATCGTCGCGACCGATCTCGACAGCGGCCAGGGCGTCCTGTTCCAGCTCGGTGATCCGGGCATTGCCGTGCGCGCATCGAGCGCGGTGCCGGCCGTGTTTCAGCCAGTACGGATCGGTGCTCGCGAATATGTCGACGGGGGTCTGGTGGCGCCGGTGCCGGTGCGCTACGCGCGCCAGATGGGCGCCGAGCTGGTGATCGCAGTCGACATCTCGGCAGCGCCAGACGGCAACGCGACAGGCGACGCGATGCGCATGCTCTTGCAGACCTTCGCGATCATGGGTCGCAGCATCAACGGCTTCGAGCTGCGCGAAGCCGACGTCGTGTTGCGGCCGAAGCTGGCGGGCGTCAGCGGCGCGGACTTCGGTGCGCGCAAGCGTTCGATTCAGGCCGGCCGCGAGGCAGCTCAAGCGCAGCTTGCGTCGCTTCGGGAGCGCATCGTCGCGAGGACGCACTGAACGGACGCCACAAAACAAACGGCCCGGTGCGAACACCGGGCCGA
>JANYBE010000495.1 GCA_025360945.1 Rhizobacter sp.
AGACTTTGCGCCGAGAAGCCGCCAAAGATCACCGTGTGGGTCGCACCGATACGCGCACAGGCCTGCATCGCGATCACGCCTTCGATCGACATGCCTATGTAGATGGCGACGCGGTCACCCTTTCTCACGCCGTGATGCTTCAACGCGTTGGCGAGCTGGCAGGTGCGCGCGAGCAACTGGCTGTAAGTGACCTTCGTGACCTTGGCGTCATCGGCCTCGAAGACGATCGCAACCTTGTCGCCCAGGCCGGCCTCGACCTGCCGATCGAGGCAGTTGTACGAGGCGTTCAGGGTACCGTCCTCGAACCATTTGAAGAACGGCGCGTCGTCGCTGTTGAGTACCTTCGTGAACGCCGTCTTCCAGCTAAGGAGCTCGCGTGCCTGACGCGCCCAGAAAGCCTCGTGATCGGCCTCGGCTTCGGCGACCAGCTGATTGTAGGCGTCCATGCCCGAGACGAACGCGCCCTTCATGGCGGCGGCGGACGGGTTGTAGACGTGGGTGTCGGATGCGCTCATGCGGAAGTCTCCTGTGCTCTATCGATCTTTGCCCGAACCATAGTGCCGCCCTCTTACGAAGGCCTTACTCACGCGACGACCCTACATTTTTGGGCGCATCACGCCGGTCATCGGCGAATTCACCCCGATCATGCACCCCTCATGGAACCGAGCACCGGCTTGACGCTGAACCTGCTGCTGCGCGGTGGCACGGTCGGCGTGCTGCTGCTGATCGCGGCGGCGCTGTGGCGCGATCAGCACACCCGTGTGGCAACACGGCTCGGCGCGGCGTTCGCGATCGGCGTTGCCGCGGCGACGCTGGCCGCGATGCCCGGCTTCGGGGCAATTCCGCACCTGGACCACGCGGCCATCGCCGCACTCGCAGCCGGCAACATGTTCGTGTTCTGGCTGTTCACCCGGGCGCTGCTCGACGACGATTTCAAGGCCCGTCCATGGCATCTCGCGCTGTGGGCCGCGCTCGCCGGCATCGGTGCACTGAACTGCCTAATCGTCGTGCCCCAGCATCTGCCCACGGCGCCCGCGCTCGGGCTGTTCACGGGCCAGTGCCGGTCGCGTGGGCGCTACTCGCGATCGCGCAGTCGCTCGCGAGTTGGCGCGCCGATCTCGTCGAGGGCCGACGCCAACTGCGCACCCGCTGCCTTCCGTGGTTCGCCGATATCGGTGTTCATGCCGTGGGCTGCGTGCGCCCGGAACCCAGCAATAACACCACGCCCAGCACACCTGCTAGCAGCGAGCCGCCGAGCACCCCAAGTTTCACTTCGGTCTCGTAGACAGGGTCAAGCCCGGCGAACGCGAGCCCACCGATGAACAGGCTCATCGTGAAGCCGATGCCGCACAGCACGCACACGCCGAAGAACTGAAGCGTGCTCGCCTGCGCCGGCAAGCTTGCACCGGAGAACCTGATCAGCAGCCACGCAGCGCCGAATACACCCACCGCCTTGCCAAGCACCAGCCCGAGCGCGATGCCGAGCGGAATGCCCTGAGCCAGCGTGCCCAGCGACACGCCCTCCAGATTCACACCGGCGTTTGCGAACGCGAACATCGGCAGCACTGCAAACGCGACCCACGGGTGCAGCGCGTGCTCGGCCGTCTCGAGCGGCGAGCCGGCGTCGTCATCCTTCAGCGGGATCGCCATTGCGGTGATAACACCTGCCAGCGTCGCATGGATGCCCGACTTCAACACGCAGAGCCAAATCACCAGACCGATCACGATATACGGCGCGTCACCCGCGCGCGGTTTAGCAGAAACAGCAGCACGACGCCGCCACCAGCAGCGAGCAGCATTAGTGGCGAGAGCTGCGCGGTGTAGAACAGCGCAATCACGATGATCGCACCGAGGTCGTCGATGATCGCCACCGCTGTAAGGAATACCTTCAGCGATGGCGGCACGCGCGATCCGAGCAGCATCACGATGCCGAGTGCGAACGCGATGTCGGTGGCGGTCGGGATCGCCAAGCCGCGCAGCGCGGTCGCGTCGGCGCGGTTCAGCGCGACGTAGATCAGCGCCGGCACGACCATGCCGCCGAGCGCGGCCGCCGCCGGCAGCGAGGCCTGGCGCACCGAGGCGAGCTCGCCCGCGAGCACCTCACGCTTGATCTCGAGGCCAACGACGAAGAAGAACACTGCCATCCACAGGTCGTTGACCCAAAGCAGCAGCGGCTTGGACAGTACCAGCCAGTCGTTGGCGATGCGCACTTCGCCGCGCAACTCGATGAACTCACGATACATCGGCCCGAGCGACGAGTTGCTGACGATCAACGCAACGATGGCGGCGAGCGCGAGCACGACTCCGCCGGCCGACTCCGAAGCGATGAAACGGCGAATGCTGCTGATCACGTGGCTACCTCTGGTTCAGTAAACTTGCCGCTGCGCCAAGCACGCATTGTTCTCCAGCTTCTCACCTTTCGAGAATTTCCATGACCACGATCCCTACCGTCGTCCGATATGCCGACCTCGTCGAGAGCGTCGCCGACGCGCTGCAATACATCAGCTACTACCACCCGGCCGACTACATCGCGCACCTCGCGCGCGCCTATGCGGCCGAGCACAGCCCTGCGGCAAAGGACGCGATCGCGCAGATCCTGACCAACTCGAAGATGTGTGCCGAGGGCCGGCGCCCGATCTGCCAGGACACCGGCATCGTCAACGTGTTCTTGAAGATCGGCATGGATGTGCGCTTCGAGGGCTTTGCCGGCAGCATCGAGGACGCGGTCAACGACGGTGTGCGTCAGGGTTACCTAAACCCGGACAACGTGCTGCGCGCCAGCATCGTCGCCGACCCTCATTTCGAGCGCAAGAACACCAAGGACAACACGCCCGCGGTCGTCCACATGACGCTGGTACCAGGCAACACCGTCGACGTGCAGGTCGCGGCCAAGGGCGGTGGCAGCG
>JANYBE010000497.1 GCA_025360945.1 Rhizobacter sp.
GCTTTCACGCGCTCACCGGCAATCTGCCGCCGCGCCGCAGTGCGTGGCTCTCGCCCGCGCTGCGCAACGACGTGCCGTCGCGCGCGTTCGCCGACCAGCTCGAGCGGGTGCGGCCCTCGCCCAAGGTGCCCGAGTGGGAGCGCATCTTCCAAGAGATGCAGCTCACCGCCGAGCGCGTCGTGCAGCGCAAGCAGAGCAGCGCGGCAGCGGCCGCCGAACTCGACGCCTGGACCGACGCGGTGCTCGAGAAGCGCCGCTGGCTGCGCGCGCGCGCGGCGCGGGGCGCGGCGTGAGAAAGCCGGGAGTTGTCGGCTGGGCGCTCGCCGCGCCGGCGCTGATCGTGATCGGCGTGTTCTTCGCGCTGCCCGTGATCGCCGGCCTCGCACTCAGCCTGACCGACTTCGACCTGTACGCGCTCGCCGACATCTCGACGCTGCGCTTCGTCGGCCTGGACAACTACGGGCACCTGTTGCAGACGCCGCTGTTTTGGCAGGCGCTGGGCAACACGCTGTACTTTGTCGCCATCGGCGTGCCGGTGTCGATGGGCCTGTCGCTGAGTGCGGCGCTGCTGCTGAACTCGCGCTTCGCCAAATGGCAGCCGTTCTTTCGTACCGCGCTGTTCGCGCCGGTGGTGACCACGGTCGTCGCGGTCGCGGTGATCTGGCGCTATCTGCTGCACACGCGCTACGGCCTGATCAACCAGGCGTTCGATGCCATCGGCCTCTCGCCGGTGGACTGGCTCGGCGACCCGCGCTGGTCCATGCCCGCGATCATCCTTTTCGCGGCGTGGAAGAACTTCGGCTACAACATGATCATCTTGCTCGCCGCGTTGCAGGCCGTGCCGCGCGAAATGTACGAGGCGGCGCGCGTCGACGGCGCAGGCGCGTGGCGCCAGTTCTCCGACCTGACCTTCCCGATGCTCACGCCGACGCTGGTGATGGTCGGCATCATGACGATCTCGGGCTACTTCCAGCTCTTCGCCGAGCCCTATGTGATGACCCAGGGCGGCCCGCTGCGCAGTACGGTGAGCGTGCTTTACTTCATGTACGAAGAGGGCTTCCGGTGGTGGAACCTCGGCAATGCCTCGGCGGTCGCGTTCCTGCTGTTCGTCGTGATCTTCGCGGTGAGCTGGGTCTTGCTGCGCTTCGACCGCGAGCTGGCAGGCGCTCGATGAATCCACGTCTGACCGTCTGGGTCGTCAATGGCCTGCTCGCCGGCCTCGCTGCGGTGAGCCTGTTCCCGCTGCTGTGGATGGTGTCGGTCTCACTCATGCCGGCCGGTGCGTCGAGTGTGCTACCGACGCCGATCCTGCCGTCGCGCATGACGCTGGAGAACTACCGGATCCTATTCGGCAGCGTCGGCATGGGCCGCTACTTCCTGAACAGCTTGGGCATCGCCGTGCTGGCCACCGTGATCTCAGTCGCGTTCAACGTGATGGCCGGCTATGCGTTCGCCAAGCTTAACTTCCGCGGCCGCGACGCGATCTTCAAGACGTTACTCGGCGCACTCGTGATCCCGGGCCAGGTCGCGATGCTGCCGCTGTTCCTGATGCTTAAGCCGATGGGCCTGATCAATACCTATGGCGGTGCGGTCGTGCCGATGATGGCGAGCGTGTTCGGCATCTTTCTCGTGCGCCAGTTTGCGCGCGGCATTCCGGACGATCTGCTCGAGGCGGCGCGCATCGACGGCGCGAGCGAGTGGCGCATCTTCCTGACGATCATCGTGCCGGTGCTGACGCCGGTGCTGGCCACACTGGCGATCTTTAGTTTTCTCGGCGCGTGGAACGACTTCATGTGGCCGCTGATCGTGCTTACCGACGACTCGCTGCACACGTTGCCGGTCGCGCTCGCCGGACTGTCGCGCGAACACGTGCAGGACAACGAGATGATGATGGCCGGCTCAGTTGTCACGGTGCTGCCGGTGCTGGTGCTGTTCCTCGCGCTGCAGCGCCAGTACATGCAAGGGCTAATGGCCGGGAGCGTGAAGGGATGAGGCTGCTTTTTTTGCTGGCGCTCGCCGTCGCTGCGAACGTGCACGCCCAGGAGCGCGTGCTCGACGACTTCGCGAGTCTGGACGCGTGGACGATCAGCGCCACCGACGACGTGAAGGCCGCGCTGCGATCCGTCGACGGCCCGCACGGCAAGGCCATGTGCGTCGACTTCGACTTCGGCAGCGTCACCGGCTACGTCAGCGCGAAGCGCGCGCTGCCGCTCGAGTACCCGCAGCGCTACGAGTTCGCGATGAACGTGCGCGGTGACGCACCGCCGAATGCATTCCAGTTCAAGCTCGTCGATGCGAGCGGCGAGAACGTCTGGTGGGGCCAGCGGCCCGAGTACCGCTTCCCGCACGACTGGCAGACGCTGAAGTTCCGCCAGCGCGGGATCGAGTTCGCGTGGGGGCCGACCACCGACCGCACGTTGCACCACACCGCGTCGGCCGAGCTGGTGATCGCGTCGGGCAGCGGCGCGGGCAAGGGCATGGCGTGTTTCGACCAGCTGGTGTTGCGGCAGTTGCCCGATCAGCCTTCTGCAGACGAGCCACGCGAGTTCGGCGCAGTCACGCTGCGCTGGCCATCGGGCCGCGGTGCGGCGCGCTACGACATCCAGGTCTCGATGGACGGAGTGCACTGGCGCAGCGTGCGTCATGTCGAGGACGGACGGGGCGACGTTCAGCAGCACTGGTTGCCGCAGTCCGAGGCGCGCGACGTGCGAGTGGTGGGCGGCGATGTGGTGCCGACCGTCGAGCTATTCGACGCGCCGAATGCCAACGCATTCTTCACGCAGATCGCGAAGCAGTCGCCGCGGGGCCAGTACCCACGTGCGTACATCGGCGAGCAGTCTTACTGGACTGTACTTGGTGTCGACGGTGCGCGCACCGCCTCGCTGATGAGCGAAGACGGTGTGATCGAGCCCATGCCCGGTGTCGGCGCGCTGGAGCCGTTTCTGGTCGACGACGGTCGACGCCTGAGCTGGGCCGACGCGCGCATCACGCATTCGCTGCGCGATGGCGACCTGCCGATGCCGAGCACGCACTGGCGCGTTGGCGATCTCGCACTGGACATCACCGCCTTCGGCCACGGCACGCCCGACGCGGCGCGCGCGCTTGCTCGGTACACGGTGCGCAACCTTGGCAAGCGAACGCGCCGGCTCGCGCTGGAGCTCGCATGGCGACCGTTCCAGGCGAATCCACCGACGCAGTTTCTCGCGCACCCGGGTGGCGTGAGCGAGATCGGCGCGCTCGCGTGGAACGGCCGTGAGCTGTCGGTCAACGGGACGCCGCGGATGCAGCCGCTGACTGCGCCGAGCAGCGTGCGAATCGAACCCTCGCCGATTGGCTTCGCCAGCGCGTGGCTGCGCTACGAATTCACGCTGCGCCACGGGGAGCGGCGCGAGATCGCTGTGGCGTTGCCGATCACTGCCTCGGCCGTCGATGCGAAGCTTGATGGATCGCGCGAAGAGGCGCGCGTGGCCGCGCAGTGGCGAGGCAAGTTAGACCGCGTCCGCATCACAGGCCCCGCCGAGGTCGGTGAGGTGGCGCGCACCTTGCGCACCGCGCTCGGCCACATTCTCGTAAACCGCAGCGGCGTGGCGCTGCAGCCTGGCGCGCGGGCGTACGCACGTTCGTGGATTCGCGATGGCGCGCTCACCTCATCCGCGCTGCTGCGTCTGGGCCACGAGGACGAGGCGCGCGATTTCCTGCGCTGGTTCGCGCCATTCCAGTTCAAAAATGGCAAGGTGCCGTGCTGCGCGACCGTGCGCGGCGCCGACCCGGTGCCCGAGAACGAAAGCGACGGCGAGTTCGCATTCGCGGCCGCCGACCTGTGGCGCTACACGCGCGACGAGGCCACCGCGCGCGCGCTGTGGCCGCACGTGGCCGGCGCGGTGTCGCACATGGAGGCGCTGCGCACCAGCGAACGAATCGATGCGAACCGCACGCCGCAGCGCGCCGCCTACTTCGGGTTGATGCCGCCGTCGATCAGCCACGAGGGCTACTCCGACAAGCCGGCCTATTCGTACTGGGACGACTTCTGGGCCTGGATCGGCTACCGCAGCGCGGTCGAGCTGGCGCAGGGGCTGGGACTGAGAGACGACGCGAAGCGCATCGCGACACAGCGCGACGAGTTCCTCACCGACTTGCGCGCGTCGCTCACGGCGAGCACGTCACGCTTCGGGCTCGACGTGCTGCCGGGCGCGGCGGATCGCGGTGATGTCGATCCCACCTCGAGCACCGTCGCACTGAGCCCCGGCGGGCTGCTCGGCACGTTGCCCGACGCACTGGTGCGCAACACCTTCGATCGCTACTGGCGCGACTTCAAGGCGCGCCGAGGCGACGAGGCCGCGGGTGTGCGCCACGGCGATGGCGGTTACACGCCCTACGAGTGGCGCAACGTCGGCGCGCTCGTGCGGCTGGGCGAGCGCGAACGCGCGCAGCAGGCGATGGCCTACTTATACCGCGACCGCCGCCCGGCCGGCTGGAACCAGTGGGCCGAGGTCGTGCTGCGCGACGCACGCGAGCCGCGCTTTCTCGGCGACATGCCGCACGGCTGGGTCGCGTCGGACCAGATCCGCTCGGTGCTCGACCTGTTCGCCTACGAGCACGAGGGCGAGCATGCGCTGTTGCTGGCCGCGGGCGTGCAGATGGCGTGGTTGCGCGCGCCGGGCCTGTCGGTCGAGAATTTCCGCACGCCGTATGGCCCGTTGAGTTGGAAGGCGCGAGCTGGGCCACGTGGCGTGGTCGACATCGAGGTGCGCGCGCTGCGCACGCAGCCGCCCGGCGGCATCGTATTGCGCGGGCCGTGGCCCAAGACGGCGCGCGTGCGCGTCGACGGCCGCGTGGTCGCCGGCCCGGCCGATGCGATTCTGCTGACGCGCACGCCCGTGAGCGTGCGCATCGAACCCCGATGAACCGGAGCCCGACCGATGCCGCACCGACGCCTCGTTGTTCAAGCGCTTGCTGCAATGAGCGCCGCCGCGCTGCTGCCCGGCTGCGCCGCGGTGATCGCGCCGAGCGAGCATGCGCGGAGTTTCAGCGTGGTCGTCAGCAAGCGCATCGCGCTGCGCTACCTGATTTGGATGCCGGATCCCGCGGCGAAGCCCGCGGCTGGCTGGCCGCTGGTCTTCTTTCTGCACGGTTCCGGCGAGCGCGGCCACGACCTGGCCAAGGTCAAAATCCATGGCCCGGGCAAGTACATCTCCGCCGACTGCCGGTTCCCGTTTGTGCTGGTCGCGCCGCAGGTGGCCGACGGCATGGCCTGGGACAGCGATGCGCTCGAGGCGCTGCGTGCCGAGCTGGTCGAACGCCTGCCCGTCGACCCCAACCGGGTGCTGATGACTGGCCTGAGCATGGGTGGCTACGGCACCTGGAACTACGCGGTCGCCTACCCGAACACCCTTGCCGCGATCGCACCGGTCTGCGGCGCCGGCGACAGCGACCGCGCCGCGCGAATCCGGCACCTGCCGGTCTGGGCGTTTCACGGCGCGCTCGACGATGCAGTGCCGATCGCCGGCGACCAGGAGATGGTCGACGCGTTGAAGGCGGCGGGCGGCAACGTGAAGTTCACGGTCTATCCGGACGTCGGCCACAACGCCTGGGACCCGGCCTATGCCGACCCGACGTTGTACGCGTGGTTGATGGAGCAACGCCGCTCAAGTTCGAATTAGAGCGGCCGATATCCCGGACAGATCACTGTCCGAGTGTTGCCATGCCGCGCCTGTTCGTCACCGCCATCGTTCTTGCCACCACCACGCTGCTAGCGGGCTGCGACATGATCGTCGGCGCGCTCGGCATCGAGTCGCCCGAGAAGGTGGCTGCGGCGCGCGAGGCCGACGGCAAGGCGATCGGCGGCGCCTGTCGCCACGCCGGTCGCGCGATCGAGGATTGCTACGTGCTGAACAAGAAGGCCGACAAGGCCTCGGTGTTCGCCGGCTGGCGCGACATGAACGACTACATGCGCGAGAACAAGATCGAGGCCGTTGCGCCGACGCTCGCGGCACAGCCCGCGACGCAGGTCGCCAAGGTCGCGCCGGAGGCCGACGAAACCAAGCCCGATGCCGTGGCCGACAAGCCGGCTGTCAAGGCCGCACCCGCACCCAAGGCGCGCAAGGCGCGCGACTCCTGAATCCGGCGTTGCGCCTCGTCGCACGCTGACGCAGTTCGTCGCGTGGCGCGTGACGCGCGGGAGGTGACAGGGCACATTGGGGTCTTCGATAAACACGCAGGATCCTCCCCAAGAATGCCGTCATCACGACCGCCGCGATAGTCAGCGCGCTTGCCTTGTTCGCTGCCGCACCGCCGGCCCACGCCGATGACGGCCCGGCCCGTCTGCAGTTCGTCGGGTGGAGCAGCGTCAGCGGCTCCGGCAAGCTGCAAACCGAGGCGCGCAACGTCACCGGCTTCCAGGCCATCGCCACGCATGGATCGGTCAAGCTGGTGCTGCGCCAGGGCGCACGCGAAGGCTTGGAGCTACACGCCGACGACAACATCCTGCCGCTGATCGAGACCCGCGTCGTCGACCGCAGCGGCGTTCCGACGCTGGAGATCGCCTGAAGATCGCCGGCAGCGGCGACGCAAACACCCGCGCGCGCGAGGCCGACGATGTCGCCGTCAGCGTGTCCGGCAGTGGCGACGTGATCGTCAACGCGCGCAAGACCTTCAACGTGTCGGTGGCTGGCAGCGGTAACGTCGCGTACACCGGCGCGGCGGCCGTGACCTCGGTTGTCACCGGCAGCGGCCG
Source organism: Rhizobacter sp. (assembly GCA_025360945.1). Lineage (GTDB taxonomy): Bacteria > Pseudomonadota > Gammaproteobacteria > Burkholderiales > Burkholderiaceae_C > LMDS01. The sequence goes on from JANYBE010000497.1 coordinate 6,734, forward strand.
CGTGAAGGAGCTCTGACCGAAAGTCGGTTGCTTCGGTCATAGGACAATCGTCAGATGACTGATGTAACGATGCAGCGCCCGATATGGCGTGACCCCGAGTTCGCACGGGGTGCGCGCGAGATGATTGGCATCTCGATGGGCATCGCTGCCTGGGGCCTGGTCACCGGCGTGGCGATGGCCAAGAGCGGGCTGCCGCTGCAGCTGTCCATCCTGATGTCGCTGCTGGTGTTCGCCGGCAGCGCGCAACTCGCGGCGTTGCCCTTGCTGGTCGCGGGCGCGCCGGTCTGGATGATCTGGGCGATCGCGCTGTGCGTGAACCTGCGCTTCGTGATCTTTAGCGCGCAGTGGAGGCCGTACTTCGCGCACCTCCCGCGCTGGCACCGCATGCTGCTGGGCTATTTCACCGCGGATCTGAACTATGTCGTCTTCATGACGCGCTTTCCGCAGCCGAAGCCGTCGCCGGAGCAGATGCCTTACTTCTGGGGCGGTGTCGCGGTCAACTGGCCGTCGTGGCAATTGCCCACTCTCGCCGGGCTGCTACTTGCCGATGTGATCCCGACCGCGTGGGGCTTCGGCTTTGCCGGCATCCTGGCGTTGCTGGGGCTGATGTATTCGCTGCTGACCGACCGCGCGAGTTGGGTCGCGGCCGGCGTGGCGGCGGCCGCGGCGGTGACCACGGTCGCCTTGCCACTCAAGCTCAACGTCGTCGTCGCGATCGCAGCGGCCGTCGCCATCGGCCTGCTGATGGACCACGCGACCCCCGTCGAGGCCAAGCCGATGGAGGACGAGACGTGACGGGCCGAGCCTCGGGCCGCGCCAAGCCGGTCCGATCCCCTGCGGGGGATCGGCGATCGAACTCGTTCGACGAGGGGCCTCAATGAGCACCTGGCACGCGATTGTCGCTATCCTCGGGCTCGCCGTCATTACCGTGGCGACGCGCGGCTTTTTTCTCTACCCCGAGCGCGATCTGCCGCTGCCCGCGTGGCTCAAGCAAGGCCTGCGCTACGCGCCGCTGGCGGCGTTGGCGGCCGTCGTCGCGCCCGAGATTGTGATGCAGCAAGGCCATCTGATTGCGACCTTCAAGGACGCACGGCTGTACGCCACGCTGGCCGCGACGGCGTATTTCTTCTGGCGCCGTGGCATCCTCGGCACCATCGTCACCGGCACCCTGGTGATGGTCGCGCTGCGCACCGGCCTGGGCTGGTGACGCTCTTCCCTTTCACTTCATCCAACAAGCTGCCATGAACGTTATTCGCTTCTCCGATCTGATCGCAAGGGGCTTGGTCACTGGCCAACGCGTATTCATCCGCGCCGACCTCAACGTGCCGCTGAACGACGCCGGTCACATCACCGAAGACACCCGCATCCGCGCCTCGGTGCCGTGCATAGCGATGGCGCTGAAGGCCGGCGCGGCGGTGATGGTCACTTCGCATCTCGGCCGACCGACCGAGGGCGAGTTCAAGCCGGCGGATTCGCTCGCACCCGTGGCGCAGCGCCTAGGCGAGCTGATGGGCCGCGAGGTGCCGGTGATCGCGAACTGGGTCGACGGCGTGACGGTGGCTCCGGGCCAGCTCGTGCTGCTCGAAAACTGCCGCGTCAACAAGGGCGAGAAAAAGAACGACGAGGCCTTGTCGCGCAAGATGGCGGCGCTGTGCGATGTGTTCGTGCACGACGCGTTCGGCACCGCGCACCGCGCCGAAGCCTCGACCTATGGCATCGCGCAGTTCGCCAAGATCGCCTGCGCTGGCCCGTTGCTCGCGGCCGAGATCGACGCGATCATGAAGGCACTGGCGCACCCGAAGCGGCCGCTGGTCGCGATCGTCGCAGGCAGCAAAGTCTCGACCAAGCTGAGCATCCTGCAAAGCCTTGCGAAGAACGTCGATCAGCTGATCGTCGGCGGTGGCATCGCCAACACCTTCATGCTCGCCACCGGGTTGCCTATCGGCAAAAGCCTGGCCGAAGTGAGCCTGGTCGGCGAAGCCAGGGCCGTGATCGAAGCGATGAAGGCGCGCGGCGCTGCAGTGCCCATTCCGACCGATGTGGTGGCGGCCAAGGAGTTCAAGGCCGACGCGGTTGCAACCCTGAAGGCAGCGGCCAATGTGGCCGACGACGACCTGATCCTCGACATCGGCCCGCAGACTGCGCAGGCGCTCGCCGCGCAACTGATGAAGGCTGGAACGATCGTCTGGAACGGACCGGTCGGTGTGTTCGAGTTCGACGCATTCGCGCACGGTACCGAGACAATCGCGCGTGCGATCGCGGCGTCGAGAGCGTTCAGCATCGCCGGTGGAGGCGACACGCTGGCGGCGATCGCCAAGTACGGCATCGAAAGGGAGGTGGGCTATATCTCGACCGGTGGCGGCGCGTTCCTCGAAGTTCTGGAGGGCAAGACACTGCCGGCGTTCGAGATCCTGCAGAAGCGGGCTGACGGCTGAGTGCGCCGCATAACATTCATTCCTCGTAATCGAGCCGTAACGCGCGCGCTGCTCCGATAATCGCGCCGATAACTATTACGAGGAGACTAGCATGCCCCGCGCCACCAAGATCGTCGCCACGCTCGGTCCCGCATCGAGCTCGCCCGAGGTGCTAGACCGGATGATCCGAGCCGGCGTCGATGTCGTGCGGATGAACTTCTCGCATGGCAAGGCACAGGACCATATCGACCGCGCGACGCTCGTGCGCGAGGTCGCGCGCCGCGCGGGCCGCGAGGTGGCGATCATGGCCGACCTTCAAGGCCCGAAGATCCGCGTCGGCAAGTTCGAGGGCGATAAGACGCTGCTCACCGCTGGGCAGAGGTTCATCCTCGACGGCGCGACGACCGAGCTCGGCACAAACGAGCGCGTCGGCCTCGACTACAAGGAGTTGCCGCGCGACCTGCGTGCCGGCGACGTGCTGCTGCTCAACGACGGCCTGCTCAAGCTCGTCGTTGACGCGGTGCGCGGCGAGGAAGTCCACACCACGGTCGTGGTCGG
>JANYBE010000519.1 GCA_025360945.1 Rhizobacter sp.
GGTCGGTCGGGTCCTGTCTTTAGCGGAATTTATAGAGCGCCCGCAAGCCGGAACAAATCAGCGCTGGAAGGCAGTATAGCGGCGTACGACGTGGCCGGATCCGGCGAGCGCACATTAGGCCTGCGGCGTATCGTTCACGCATGCAAAACCCCGCCTTCACCCGCCTGGCCTGGTCCAACCTCGCCGCCCAGTCCGCCGAACAGATCAGCCTCGCCGCGGTACCGATGGTCGCCGTGCTCGCGCTCGGCGCGGGCGCGACGCAGACCGGCCTGCTGACGGCCGCGCAGACGCTGCCGTTCCTGCTGCTGTCGATCCCGGCCGGCCTGCTCGCCGACCGGAGCTCGCGGCGGCGTCTGCTCGTCGCGGCCGAGGTGCTGCGCGCGGCGTCGCTGTTGGCGCTGGTGCTGCTCGCGTTCAACGGCCAGCTGTCGATCCCGGCGATGGCCGTGCTCGGCTTCATCGGCGCGGCTGGCACGGTGGCGTTCAGCGTCGCCGCGCCGTCACTGGTGCCGAGCCTGGTCGAGCGGGCCGATCTGCCGCGCGCGAATGCGCGGCTCGAGGTCGCACGCAGCATCGCGTTTGCCGCAGGGCCGGCCCTCGCCGGCGCGCTCGTCGGCTGGGCCGGCGGAGCACCGGCGTTCGTGCTCGCGCTCGTGCTGTCGAGCGCCGCTGTGGTGTCGCTGCGCGGCTTGCCCGAGCCGCCGCGGCCGGCGCTGCCACCGCGCGACATGCTGCACGAGTTGCGCGACGGTGCGCACCTGATCTGGCGCAACGAGCTGCTGCGCCCGATCATGTGGACCGCCGTCGCGTGGAACCTGTCGTGGTACGTGCTGCAGGCGGCCTATGTGCCGTATGCGGTGAACCTGATCGGGCTGAATGCGGCCGGTGTCGGCAGCACACTGGCCACCTATGGCGCGGGCATGGTCGTCGGCGCGACCTTCGCTTCGCGCCTGATGCGAAGCATGCACTTCGGCAGCGCGGTGATCATCGGCCCGCTTTTCTCGGTCGCGGCCGCGCTGGTCATGGTTGCAACGCTGTGGTGGCCGAGCGCGTGGCTCGCGGGCGCGTCGTTCTTCCTATTCGGCGCCGGTCCAGTGTTGTGGGTCGTGTCGTCGACGACGCTGCGCCAGACCGTCACGCCCGCAGCAATGCTGGGCCGCGTGTCGGCCCTGTTCCTGACCGTCAACGCCGGTTCGCGGCCACTCGGTGCCGCGCTCGGCGCCGGCATCGCGGCGCTTCTCGGCGGCAACCACGGCCTGAGGGCCTGCATCGTCGTGATGGCGGCGGGCTTCGTCGTACAGGCTTTGATCATCGTGTTCTCGCCGCTGCTGCAGCTCAGGAGCCTGCCCACCGCGGTCGCCTGAACAGGCCCGCTATTCGGGCATTCCCGCAGCAAGCGCTTTCATGCGCCGGGCCTACCATCGCGCGACACACGCGAGGGGCGTTCATGTTCAACTGGCTCAAGCAACTCGACCGCTACTTTCCGGTGCGCTACAGCGCGTGGCTGCTGTGTGGTGTAGCGATGCTGCTGTGCGCGTTCACCTGGATCGCATTCCACACCGGCGGCGAGCTCGTTCTGATGTTCATGGCCCTCACCGTGCTGGGCTGGCGCGACACCATGCAGAAGCGCCACTCGGTGCTGCGCAACTATCCGGTCATCGGCCATCTGCGCTTTCTGCTCGAATTCGTCCGCCCCGAGATGCGGCAGTACTTCATCGAGGGCGACAACGAGGCCGCGCCGTTCTCGCGTCAGCAGCGCTCACTGGTCTACCAGCGCGCCAAGGGCGATGCTGACAAGCGGCCGTTCGGCACCCAGATGGACGTGAGCGCCGTCGGCTACGAATGGATCAACCATTCGATGCAGCCGACCAAGCTCGCCACGCACGACTTTCGCGTGCTGATCGGCGCGGGCCGCGCGCAGCCCTACAGCGCAAGCATCTTCAACATCTCGGCAATGAGCTTCGGCGCACTCAGCGCGAACGCGATCCTCGCGCTCAACAGCGGCGCCAAGCGCGGCGGTTTCGCGCACGACACCGGCGAAGGCTCGATTAGCCGCTACCACCGCGAGAACGGCGGCGACCTGATCTGGGAGATCGGCTCGGGCTACTTCGGCTGCCGCAACCCCGATGGCTCGTTCAGCGAGGAGCGCTTCGTCGAGAACGCGATCCAACCGCAAGTCAAGATGATCGAGTTGAAGCTGAGCCAGGGCGCCAAGCCCGGCCACGGCGGAGTGCTGCCGGGTCCGAAGGTGACGCCCGAAATCGCCGAGGCGCGCGGCGTTCCCCCGTGGGTGGACTGCGTCTCGCCGGCCAGCCACGGCGGCTTCAGCACGCCGGTCGAGATGATGCAGTTCATCGACAGGCTGCGCACGCTCTCGGGCGGCAAGCCGACCGGTTTCAAGCTGTGCATCGGCCACCCGTGGGAGTGGTTCGCGATCACCAAGGCGATGCTGGAGACCGGCATCACGCCAGACTTCATTGTCGTCGACGGCGCCGAGGGCGGCACGGGCGCCGCGCCGCTCGAGTTCACCGACCATGTGGGCGCGCCGCTTCAAGAAGGCCTGCTGCTGGTCCACAACACGCTGGTCGCGACCGGGCTGCGCGGCAATATCAAGCTCGGTTGCGCCGGCAAGGTGGTGAGCGCGTTCGATATCGCGCGCATGCTGGCGCTCGGTGCAGACTGGTGCAACTCGGCGCGCGGCTTCATGTTCGCGCTCGGCTGCATTCAATCGCAGAGCTGCCACACCGGCCACTGCCCGACCGGTGTAGCGACACAAGACCCGCAGCGCGCCCGCGCGCTGGTGGTGACGACCAAGGCCGATCGGGTCTTCAACTTCCACGAGAGCACGCTGCACGCGCTTAAGGAACTGGTGCAGGCCGCGGGCCTGAACGGCCCGAGCGAACTGACCGCCGATCACATCGTGCGGCGCAATTCAGAGGGTGCCGTGAAGCTGCTCGCGAACTTGCTGCCGTTCGCGAAGCCGGGCGAACTGCTGCACGGCGAGGCGACGCAGCAGGTGTTCCGGATGTACTGGCCGATGGCGCAGGCCGGCAGCTTCAACGTACTGCACGAATCCTGACCGCGCGCCGCTCGGCTCAGGCCGTCGGCGGCACCGTGTCGATGAAGCTCTGCCGCGCATCGAGCTTCTCGGCGAGCTTGGCGAGGTTCTCGTGCGAGTCGCGCCAGTCGATCTGCGGGAAGCGGAACGTGAGGTAGCCGAGCGCGCAGCCGACCGCGATGTCGGCAAGCGACAGGTGGATGCCCGAGCACCACGGCTTGTCGCCCAGGCCCTTGGCGATGGCGCTCAGCGAAGCCTGCACCTTGTGCATCTGCCGATCGACCCAGGCCTGGCTGCGTTGCTCGGCGGTGCGCCCGGGCCAGTTCTGCTCCAGGCGTGCGAGGATCGCGGCGTCGAGTACACCGTCGGCCAGCGCCTCCCAGGTGCGCACCTCGATGCGCTCGCGGCTGCTCTCGGGGATTAGCCGGCTTACCGGCGAACGGGTGTCGAGGTACTCGACGATCACACGCGAATCGAAAATCGCTTCGCCGCCCGGCAGCACCAGGCACGGCACCTTGCCGAGCGGGTTGGCCTTGAGGATGCGATCGCTCGCCCACACGTCTTCGAGCTCGTGCTGGTAGTCGAGCTTCTTTTCCGCCATTACGATGCGCACCTTGCGCACGTAAGGGCTGGAGAGTGAACCGATGAGTTTCATTGCGTGCCGCCGTCCCCTGATGCCACATCTTGTGACGATTTCATTCTACCGGCGCGACCTGGCGCGGAACCGTCATCGGCGTAGCGTCCAGTCCACACTCGGCGCACGGCCGGGCAGGCTCAGCGCCGCGGTGGCCGAAGGGGTGCGCGCAACGATGGCACCACGACGCACCACGACGAGGCGGTTCGCCCGCAAACGGATCGCCTCGACCGGGTCACGCGCCTGCAGCAGCACCAGGTCGGCCAGGTTGCCGACCGCAATGCCGTAGCCCTCGAGCCCCATCACCTTCGCGGCGTTGACGGTGACCGCGTCGAAGCACGCGCGCATCTGCGCCTGCGAGGTCATCTGCGCCACGTGCAGGCCCATCTGCGCGACCTCAAGCATGTCCCCCGAGCCGAGCGAGTACCACGGGTCCATCACGCAGTCGTGGCCGAAGGCGACGTTGACGCCGGCGGCCATCAGCTCGGGCACGCGCGTCATGCCGCGACGTTTGGGGTAGCTATCGTGCCGGCCTTGCAGCGTGATGTTGATCAGCGGGTTGGCCACCGCATGCACCTGCGCCTCGGCGATCAGGGGCAGCAGCTTGCTAACGTAGTAGTTGTCCATCGAGTGCATGGACGTCAGGTGGGAGCCGGTGACGCGACCGTGCAGGCCCAGACGCTGGGTGTGGAACGCGAGCGTCTCAATGTGGCGCGACAGCGGGTCGTCGCTCTCGTCGCAGTGCATGTCGACGCGCAAGCCGCGCTCGGCGGCGAGCTCGCAGAGCAGTTTCACGCTCTCGGCACCGTCGGCCATGGTTCGCTCGAAGTGCGGGATGCCACCGACCACGTCGACACCCAGGGCTAGCGCGCGGATCAGGTTGTGCAGCGCGGTGCGCGAGCGCAGCACGCCATCCTGCGGGAACGCGACAAGCTGCAGGTCGAGGTAAGGCGCCACGGTCTTCTTCACGTGAAGCAGTGCCTCGACCGCGAGCAGGCGGTCGTCGCACACGTCGACATGGGTGCGGATCGAGAGCAAGCCCTTTGCGACGGCCCAGTCGCAGTACTGCAACGCGCGTTCGGCGAGCACCTCCTGCGTCAGCTGGGCTTTTAGCTCGCCCCACAGCCCGATGCCTTCGAGCAGCGTGCCGCTCTGGTTCACGCGCGGCAGGCCATAGCTCAGCGTTGCGTCCATGTGGAAGTGAGGGTCGACGAACGGCGGACTCAGCAGCCAGCCCTCGGCCTCGATCACCTCGGCGCCGGCGGGCACCGGCAGCTCGACACCGATCGCGGTGATGCGGCCGGATTCGGTGTGCACGTCGATGCCGGTGCGGCCATCGACCAGAGTGGCATTGCGAATGATCAGCATGCGGCCAGCATAGCCGGTCGCTGCGCCCGCGCTCCTACAATTGCACGTTGCCTGCTGCACCACGCCCGTCGCGCGAATCCGCCATGAACCTCTCCGCCCTGTCCGCCCTGTCGCCGCTGGACGGCCGCTACGCCGCCAAGGTCGCGGCGTTGCGCCCACTGCTGTCCGAGTTCGGGCTGATGCACCGGCGCGTGCAGGTCGAGGTCGAGTGGTTCATCGCGCTTTCGGACGCCGGTTTCAAGGAGCTCAAGCCGCTGTCCGAAGCCGCGCGCGGCTTGCTGCGCGGGCTGGTGCTGCGATTCACCGAAGTCGACGCGCAGGCCATCAAGGACATCGAGCGCACCACCAACCACGACGTCAAGGCGGTCGAGTACTGGCTCAAGGGCCGCTTCGACACCACCCCAGAACTCAAGGCCGTGGGTGCGGCTGAGCATCGGCACCTCGGCAAACTCGCGTGCCATGCCGCGCAGCCGAGCCACCACCTTGTCGAGCGCGGGCAGCAGCACGTCCTTGCGCGCCGCCTGCAACATCAGGCCATGGCTCGTGTTGTTGATGTCCTCGCTGGTGCAGGCGAAGTGGACGAATTCGTCGGCAGCCTTCAGTTCCGGGTGTGCAGCGAAGCGGCTCTTCAACCAGTA
>JANYBE010000527.1 GCA_025360945.1 Rhizobacter sp.
TGATGGCCGAGGCCGTGTCATTGGTGTGCAGCGTGCTGAACACGAGGTGGCCGGTGAGCGCGGCCTGGATCGCCATCTCGGCGGTCTCGAGATCGCGGATTTCGCCGACCATGATGATGTCTGGGTCCTGGCGCATCAGCGCTCGCAGGCCTTCGGCGAAGTTCAGGTCGATCAGCGGCTGCACCTGCGTCTGGTTCAGCGCCGGCTGGATCATTTCGATCGGGTCTTCGATGGTGCAGACATTGACTTCGTCGGTGGCCAGGCGTCGCAACGTCGAGTACAGCGTCGTCGTCTTGCCCGAACCGGTCGGCCCCGTGAGCAGGATGATGCCGTGCGGCTGCGTGATGAGCGACTCCCAGCGCTTGCCGTCGTGGTTGCCGAAGCCCAGGCTCTCGAGCGTCTTCACTGTCGTGTCGGGATCGAAGATGCGCATCACCAGCTTCTCGCCGAACGCGGTCGGGATCGTCGACAGGCGCATTTCGACTTCGTCGCCCTGCGGGTTGCGCGTCTTGATGCGGCCATCGAGCGGGCGGCGCTTCTCGACCACGTCCATTCGGCCAAGCAGCTTCACGCGCGCGACCATCGCATTCATCACGCCTGGCGGCAGCTGGTAGACCGTGTGCATCACGCCATCGATGCGAAACCGGATCACGCTGCGTTCGCGGCGCGGCTCCAGATGAATGTCGGAGGCGCGCTGGTCGAACGCGTATTGCCAAAGCCAGTCGACGACTTGCACCACGCCCTGGTCGTTGGCGTCGAGCTGCTTGTTGGTCTTGCCGAGCTCGACCAGCTGCTCGAAGCTCGCCAGCGCGGAGGTCTCACCGGTCTTGATCGCATTGCGCACCGAACGCGACAGCGAGTAGAACTCGGTCGTGTAGCGCGTGAGCTCGAGCGGGCTCACGACGACCAGCTTGATGGCCTTGCGCACATGCGCCTCGATCTCGGGCACCCAGGCCACGTCGAGCGGCTCGCAGGTGGCGATCGTGACGTCGTTCAGGCCCACACTGAGCGGCAAGGCCCGGCGCCGCTCGGCATAGCTGACAGACATGATCTCGGCGACTCGGCCCACGTCCACGCGCAGCGGGTCGATGCGCAGGTACGGCAGGGCGCAGCGCCCCGCGAGCCACTCCGTCAGCGCCTCGACGTCGAGCGGCTTGGCCGTGCCCGCGCGAACCAGATCGGCCGCCGCGAGACGCACTAGCGGGTGCTGCTTGCTCTGACCGCCGGCGAAGCGCTTGGCCGTGCCATCGGCATCGGCCGCACTGATCAAGCCGTCTTCGCGCAGCCAGTCCAATAGCGGACGCCAGTCCAGCCGGCCCTGGCGGACGGGTTTCGGAGCAGCGGTTGCGGTGGCAGCAGGTTTCATGCAGACAGTCAGGTGGAGTCGGCCAGCGAGGGATCAGGCTGCAGCGGCAAGCGGCCGCATCATGCGCAGCCACTTCTTCGCCGGCAGCTTGAACCGGCTCTCGATGTTATCCGCGCGCGCCGCGAGCGTGTCGCGCTCCGGCATGGGCCCATTCTTCAGCGCGACGACGATGGTATTGCCCTCGCGCGTGGGCCTCAGGCTCAAGACCCGGGCAGCACCGAAGGCCGCGGCGATGCGCTGCGCGCTGAGCGCGAAGCTCGTGTCGCGACCGAACAGGTTCACGGTCATCACGCCGCCGTCGGCGAGCAGGCGGTGGCAGTCGCCATAGAACGCGGTGCTGTCGAGCACCGGAGACGCCGCATCGTGGTCGTAGAGGTCGACGCACAGCGCCTGCGCCGTCTGTGTGCGCTCGGGGTCGGCAACAAAGCGCGCTGCATCCATCTCGAGCACCTCGAAGCGTGCCGAGTCGGTCGGCAGGTGAAACCACAGCCGGCAGGCGTCGATCACGCTCGGGTTGAGTTCGACCGCCGTGCAGCGCATGCGAAGCGTGCTGTGGCAAAAACGCGTGATCGCGGCGGCTCCTAGACCCAGCTGCACGGCGTGGCCGCGGGTGAGTTCGGTCTGCGGGCGCAGCAGCATCCACACCATCATGCGCTGGATGTACTCGAGTTCCAGTGCGAGCGACTTGCGGATGCGCATCGCGCCCTGCACCCATGGCGTGCCCAGGTGCAGGTAGCGCACGCCGTCGGCCTCGGAGATCGTGGCGGGGGCGAGTTCGGGTTTGGTCTTCCTGCGTGTGCCCATCTCGTCGTTCATGCAACTCCGTGTTTTTCGAAGGCCGCGCGCCAGGCGGCCAGCTTCTTCTCGAAGCTCCAGCTCGCGTTCGCCGGGCTGGTCGAGGGCAACTGAACGACGGGCAGACCGAGCGCGCGAGTGTGGCGCATCGCGCGCGCCGATTCGCCCCCGTTGTGCACGACGGCGCGCAGATTCGGCGCGAGACGGGCCAGGCTGGCGAGATCGTTGAGTTGCGCGTCTTCGATCGCACTGTCTAGGCTGCCTTCGCGACGGCAGCTCGAATAAACGTCCCACATCCCGAGGCCGTGGGCACGCGCTGCGGCCAGGCGCTGCCCGTACGGCGCGTTCTTCAGGTCGTCATTCCACAGCGCGCCAAGGATCGCCCAGAAATGATTGCGTGGGTGCCCGTAGTACTGCTGCGCCTGCAACGACGCGACTCCGGGGAAGCTGCCCAACACGATCAGGCGCGTGTTCGAATCTACCACCGGGCCGAGCCCATCGAGCATGGCACTCATGCCAGTCCCGGCAACGCCGAGCGCGCGTTGGCTGACGTCAGCTGCGCCAGCGCCGGCAAAGCAATCCCGCGCAGTTCGGCCAGCGTCTGCGCAATGCGCGGCAGCTCGCCCGGCTCGTTGCGCGAAAGCTTCCCCGCAGCGCGCTCGGCGGCGCTGCGATACAGCCAATGCGGCGGGATGTCGGGTGCATCGGTCTCGAGCACGATGGCCTCGGCGGGTAGCGTCTGTGCCAGGCGGCGGATCTGCAAGGCACGCTCAAAGCTCATCGCGCCCCCGAAGCCGAGCTTGAATCCCAGTGCGACAAACGCGAGCGCCTGCTGCTCGCTGCCGTTGAAAGCATGCGCGATACCGCCGCGGACTTTCTCCAGACGCAAATGCTTCAGCAAGGTGTCGGCCGAGCGGCGCACGTGCAGAATCACCGGCAGATCGAAGTGGCGCGCCAGCTTGAGTTGCGCCACGTAGAACTGGGCCTGACGCGCGAGGTCCAGGCCGGGCACGAAATGGTCCAGACCGATCTCGCCGATGGCGACGAGGCGCGGATCGCCGCGATGCTGGGCTAGCGCATCCGACAGCTGACGCAGGTCGTCGTCGGCCGCCCGCTGCACACAGAGCGGATGAATACCGAGCGCGTAGGCGAAGCCATGCGCATGCGCCAGCAGGCGCACTGCCTCGAAGTTCTCCCGTCCGACCGCCGGCACCACGATCTGCGTCACGCCAGCGGCGCGGGCGCGCAAGATCACGGCATCGCGATCGGGAGCGAATTCCGGAGCGTCGAGGTGGCAATGGCTGTCGATCCACATGAGCCGGCATGATGCACTCACCCAGCGCCATGACAGGACAAGCGCTGCGTGCTACCGTTGCAGCGCGATGAAGAAGGCCCCGCTCTACAGCCGCTCGCGTGCCACCGGCCGAGACGCTGACGCCAACGCCGCCGCGCTCCAGGCAGTGGTGCCTGCTGCCACGCGCGCAAGCCGTTTGCGGGCCGCACTGGCACGCCACGAGCGCCGCCTGTGGGCCGGCGCCGTGTTGCTGCTTGTGGCCGCGGGGCTCGCGCTGACCACGACCCGCGCACCACGCACCGCACCGCTGACCATGGAGCAGATCGACGCCTCGATCCGCCAGTCCCTGGACGACAAGCCCCTGCCCTCGCCGGTGACGCGGGCCTACGAGACCATCCTGCCCTCGGTGGTCCGGGTGGTCGGCCTGATGACCGAGGGCGACGATGGCAGCGACGACGACGACCAAAAAGTCGACCACCAGAAGCTGCACGGCCCGGTCGAGCGCGGCGTGGGCACCGGTGTCGTCATCATCGACAACGGCACGATCCTGACCAATCTGCATGTGATCAACGGAGCCCGGCGCATCAAGGTCACATTCATGATGGACGGCAGCGAATCCGACGCGCTGGTGATCAGCACCCAGCCCGAGAACGACCTCGCGGTGCTGCGCGCCAAGACCATCCCCGACGACCTGGAGGCCGCAACGATGCGCTCCACCGCCGACCTCTTGCCCGGCGACCATGTGCTGGCCGTGGGCTTCCCGTTCGGCATCGGGCCTTCCGCCTCGGCCGGCATTGTCTCGGGGCTCAAACGCGAGTTCCGTTCGCCCGAGGGGCAGCACGCGCTGACCAACCTGATCCAGTTCGACGCCGCAGCGAATCCGGGCAACTCGGGCGGGCCGCTGGTCACGATGGACGGCGAAGTGGTCGGCATCGTCACCGCGATCCTGAACCCGAGCCGGCAGCGCACCTTCATCGGCATCGGTTTTGCTGTGCCGATCGAGAACGCGGCAACCGCC
>JANYBE010000535.1 GCA_025360945.1 Rhizobacter sp.
CGTCATGCCGCACACCAGTGTGGCCCAGCCGGGCACGTTGTTGCCGTAGACGAAGTAGTCGATGACGATCCACATCCCGAACGCGATCGCGAACAGCGCAACCGATTCATGAAAGGCCTGTACGCCTGGGTCGGCTTCAACAACGTGATCATTCCGTACGTGCCCGCGGAGCGTCACGCGGGCACGAGCTCGTTCTCGCTGCGCAGCCTGTCCAAGCTCGCGTTCACCGGCGTCACCGCGTTCACGAACGCGCCGTTGCGCCTGTGGAGCGCGCTCGGTGTCGTGGTCGCGCTGTTCGCGATCGCGTTCGGGATGTGGATCGTCATCGACTACTTCGTCTACGGCAACAACGTGCCCGGCTGGGCCACACTGGTGTGCGGCATGACGTTCTTCAGCGGCGTGCAGCTGCTTTCGATCGGCATTCTCGGCGAGTATGTCGGGCGCATCTTCGACGAGGTCAAGCAGCGGCCGGTGTACCTGATCGGCAGCGAGGCCGGGCGCGGATCGATCGGCGAACGCCAGGCATGACGCGGACTCTTGCGCTGTGCGCGGATGACTTCGGGCTCGCTCCGGGCATCAGTGTCGGCATCGCCCGGCTGGCCCATTCGCAGCGGCTCAACGCCATCTCGTGCATCACCAACAGCCCGCACTGGGCCGAGCAGGCGAAGCGGTTGCAGGGCCTGCCCGACTCGGTCGAAGTTGGGCTGCACCTGAACTTCACCGAGGGCGCGCCGCTGAGCGCGCGCCTGGCTAGGCGCTGGCCGACACTGCCGTCGTTGCCTTCGCTGCTTGCGCGCGCGCACCTGCACATGCTGCCGCGGGCCGAGATGCGCAACGAGGTGCATGCGCAGTTGCGCGCCTTCATCAATGCCTACGGCGAGCCACCGCGCTTCATCGACGGCCACCAGCACGTGCATCACCTGCCGGGGCTGCGCGATACCCTGCTCGACATGGCCGAGCATGTGCAGCCGCTGCCTGCGCTGCGCAACACCGGTCGCGTGCTCGGGCCGGGGTCCGGCTTCAAGCGCTGGGTGATCGAGCGCAGCGGCGGCCGCGCGCTGGCGCGTGCGCTGAGGCAGCGCGTGCTGTCGCACAACCCGGCGCTGCTCGGTGCCTACGACTTCGAGGCGCTGGACTACGGAAGCCTGATGCGGGGCTGGCTCAAAGCGCTGCCGCCCGAAGGCGGGTTGCTGTTCTGCCACCCTGGGCTGCACGAGCCCGACGACCCGCCGGACGCGATCGCCGCGGCGCGCTCGCGCGAGCAGGCTTATTTGGCGAGCCCGGAGTTCAATGAGGATCTGGTGGACGCGGGCGTTGTGCTGGGCCGCGTCTGGCGGACGGTGTGACCGTCACTTCGCAAACGTCCACACGCGGTTGATTGCGAACGTCAACATCAGGCTCAACAGCGTCGCGACGACTTGCGCGATCACATAGTGCACGGCGAGCCGTACACCGAGTGCGACCACGGCCATGCCGAGCAGCGCGCCGATCAGGGCGGTTGCCTGAAAGCGCGGCCACGACGCGCGCACCGCGCCGGTGTGCGCGAACGTGAACCAGCGGTTGCCCGCATAGGCGAGCTGCGCACCGACGACCGCGCCAGTGCCCGAGGCGATGAACGCCGGCCACTGGCCCCACTCGACGCAAGCGATCAGCACTGCGTAGTGCACCGCGGTGGCAATCGCGCCCACGGCGCTGTAGCGAATGAAGTGGCGCATCGCTTCGTCAGGGGCACGTCCGGCCGGGGACGCGCCAGAGTTCGGCGCGCTGGTCGCTGAACGTGCGCGTCGCACCCGCAAGTGCCGACACGCGCGCTGCGTCGGCGAAGGGCACGACGAACCAGACCGCACCTACCCCGCAGGTCAGCGCATCGAGCTTGTCCAACGGCTTGAGCAGCTCACGGCCCAGCGCCGGGTCGAAACGCGCAGCGTCGAAGATCTCCTTGCGCCAGTTGTCGCGTGTCGGCAGCTCGGGGTCATCCCAGCGGCTTGCGATCACGACCGGCTTCGTCAGGCGTGCGTAGAACGGCACGTCGTAGTAGAACTCGTCGACCATTACGACCGTGTCGGCGGGCGTGACCTGTTCGGCTAGTTCCAGTGCCAGCGCGCGGCTCGATTGCGGCGCCTTCCATGCGACTGCGCCGACGATCGCCACGCATGCGATCGCTGCAGCACCCATCGCCCACGGCCAGATGCGGCGCGGGTTGCCGGCGGCGGCCAAGCCCAGAAGCCCACACCATGGCGCCAGCGCCGGCAAGGCATAGCCAACCAGCTTGGAACTCGGGATCGAGAAGAAGCCCAGTACGGCGACCAGCCACCACACGTACAGGCCGAGAGTCGCGCCGCGCCCGGCCCACGTGCGTTTGACCGCGACCGGCAGCCATGCGCTCCACGGTAGCGTCAGCAGCGGCATCGCGACGATGAAGAACCACGCGCCGTGGACGTTGTTGAAGTTCGACTGCGCGAAGCGGCGGAAATGCTGCTCGATGAAGAAGTAGTCCAAGAAGCCCGGGAAGCGCAGCTGCATCGCAACGAACCACGGCGCAGCGACGGCCGCGAACGCGAACAGCGCCAGCGGGTGCAGCAGCCCGAGCACCTGTCGCCAACGCCCCTGCGCGAGCAGCCACGGCGCGATCACCAGGGCCGGCAGCACAATGCCGATCAGGCCCTTGGCCAGCATTGCAAGCGCGCACAGCACCCAACCGGCGACGAGCCAGCGCAGCTCGACGCGCAGCGGCTCTTCCACCGCGCGTGCGATCGCGAGCACGGCCGCGCCGATGAGCCCGCCGACCAGCATGTCGTGGTTAGCGTACTGCGCGCTGATGAAGAAGAACGGCGTCGTCGCAAGCACGCCCAGGGCGATCGCTGCGGCACGCGGCCCGTGCCAACGCCGCATCGCCAGCAGCAGCGACGCACCCATCAGCCACGCGCCGACGAGCGAGCCGAAGCGGCAGGCGAACACGTTCTCGCCGAACACCCGCATCGCCGCAATGTCGAGCCAGTAGAACAGCGGCGGCTTGTGAAAGAACGGTAGGCCGTCAAGCATCGGCACGAGCGCATCGCCATGCATCATGGCGCGTGCGACCTCGGTGTAGCGGCCCTCATCGGGCAGCAGCAAGGGACGCAGGCCCAGCGTGGCGAGCAGCCACAGCGCGAGCAGGCTCAGCAGCGCGGCGGGAGAGGTTCGGCGCGTGTCGGCCGTCGTGGCGTGGGGCATGGGGCCGGATTAGAGCACCGGCGCCGCGTCAATCCACTTTCGCGCCTGAGGCCTTCACGACTTGCGTCCACTTGATCGTCTCAGCGGCGATGAACTTCGTGAACTCGGCCGGCGTCTGCCCGCCGGGGATCGCACCCTGCGACAGCAGCCGCTCCTTCAGCACTGCCGATTGCAAGGCCTTGGCGGTCTCCTGCTGGATGCGGTTGACGATCTCGAGCGGTGTGCCCGCGGGCGCGAGCAGCCCGAACCACGAACTCGCCTCGAAGCCTTTCACCGGGCCGGCCTCGGCAATGGTCGGCAGCTCGGGCACGGCCGCGCTGCGCGTCGCCGTGGTCACCGCCAGCGCCTTGAGCTTGCCGACCTTGATCTGCGGCAGCGCCGAGGGCAGGTTGTCAAACATCAGGTCCATCGTGCCGCCGATCAAGTCGAGCAGCGCCGGGCCCGAGCCGCGGTACGGGAAGTGCAGCATGTACGTGCCGGTCATGGTCTTGAACAGCTCGCCCGACAGGTGGATCGAGGTGCCGTTGCCGCTCGAAGCCATGTTCAGTTTGCCAGGGTTGGCCTTCGCGTAGCGGATCAGGTCGGCGACGTTGTGGATCTTCGCGGCCTGGGCCTTCGCCGGGTTCATGACCAGCACGTTGGGCACGCCCGCGACCAGCACGATGGGGATGAAGTCGCGCACCGGGTCGAAAGGCATCTTTGGATACAGCGCGGCGTTGATCGCCTGCGTGCCCACCGTGCCCATCAGCAGGTTGTAGCCGTCGGGCGCCGACTTCGCGACCATGTCGGCGCCGATGTTGCCGCCGGCGCCGGGCTTGTTGTCGACGATGAAGGTCTGCCCGAAGGCCTTGCCGAGCTCGGGTGCGAGCGCGCGGGCCAGAATGTCGGTAGTGCCGCCGGCGGCGAAGGGCACGACGATGCGCACCGGCTTGTTCGGCCAGCCCGACTGGGCCCACAGCGAGACGGCGGGAAGCAGACCTGCACTGACGAGCAGGCGACGGCGACGGCTGATGGATGGCATGGGAGCTCTGTGCAAGGCACGACCCGCGCAGTGTCTCGCGGTGCGTCGTGCGGGCTCACAGGGCTTGCCCGGATCGAATAGAAAGAAGGGAAGCGGGACAGTCGTTTGCCGGGGCTCGCTCTCGACTCCGCCCCGACCTGCCCGCTCCCCTCAGGACGTCAGTTTCGTCCCTGTAACTGGTGCTTCCTCAAGCTCGTGCTCAGCGAACAAACGCCGGGCGCAGGAACAACGACAGCTGCGCCGGAGCGCGGCTGGTCTGCAATACGCGCGCGCTTGGGCGCTGCGCTTCGGCAACCGTCGGTGCGCGGCGCACTGGCAGAACCCTGGTGACTTCGCGGCGCGCCACCGGGGTGTTGCTGCTGTTCATCATGCCTCCCATGAGCTGGCGAGCGGGCCGGTCACCGGCAGCAGCACGGCCGTCGCGTGGCTGATCCAGTCGCTCAGTGCCGGGGCGCTCGGCAGCCGTTGCGAGGCAGTTTGCGTCAGGCGCAGCATCGACGAGGCACCGCCGCGGCAACTCGGATTGGCCGGCCGGCCGCGGCGCGGCGCGGTGGTGCTGGGGGTGCGGGCAGTGCGATTGAGCGGCATGACAACGACGTCCTATGTGTGCTTGCGGGAGCTCGGTCCGGCGCTGCGTCGAGGCGGCGTCTCGGATGCTCTGTGCACATAGGCGCAACGTCTGTGCCAAGCTTGGCAAGAGGTTTTGTGGGCTCAGCACGACAAAATTTGACTTTGAATTGAAGCGAAGCGTTCGAAATGTGACGCAACTCGTAAAAGACGCGTTACAGGTTCGACCGGAATGGTCGGACTTTTTGGCTCACGCGGCCGCGCGGTAGCCGCGCGGGATGGCACCCAGCAGACGTCGCGTGTACTCCTGCTTGGGCGCGTCCAGGATCTGCTCGACGCCGGCCTGTTCGATGACCTCACCGTCCTTCATCACCAGCACCTCGTCGGCCATGAAGCGCACCACCGCCAGGTCGTGGCTGATGAAGATGTAGGCCAGGCCGAGCTCGTCCTGCAAGTCCTTTAGCAGGTTCAGCACCTGGGCCTGCACCGAGACATCGAGCGCGCTGACCGCCTCGTCGAGCACCAGCACCTCAGGGTCCAGCGTCAGGCAGCGTGCGATCGCGACGCGCTGGCGCTGGCCGCCGGAGAACTCGTGCGGGTACTTGTCCATCGCCGCCTCGTCCAGGCCGACTTTCACCAGCAGCGCGCGCGCGCGGGCCTCGCGCTCGGTGGGATCCTTGCCGATGGCGTGGATTGTCATCGGTTCGATCAGCGTTTGGCCCACCGTGAAGCGCGGGTTCAGCGAGGCGTAGGGGTTCTGGAACACGACCTGGATGCGCTTGCGCATCGGCAGCATCTCGCCCTTGCTCAGCGCGAGCAGGTCGATGCCGTCAAAGGTGACTGTGCCGGTAACGGGCCCGCCGCTCGGCTCGTGCAGGCGCAGCAGCGCCAGGCCCATCGTCGTCTTGCCCGAACCCGATTCGCCGACGACGCCCAGTGTGTGACCCTGACGCAACCTGAACGTGGCTCCCTTCACGGCCTTGAACTCCTTGCGGCCGAATACGCCGCTCTGGAGCCAGAAGCTTTTCGTGAGCGCGTGGGCTTCGATGATCACGCGCGCGGCCGGGTCCTTTGCCTTGAAGCGGGTGCCAGCGGCGCGTCCGGCAATGTGGTCGTCGATCACCATCAGGCGCGAGTCGCGCTGCTCCAGCGTCGGCCGGCAGGCGAGCAAGGCCTTGGTGTACGAGTCCTGTGGATTGGCGAAGATACCTGCCACCGCCCCCTGTTCGCGCACGCCGCCGTGGCGCATCACGACCACGTGGTCGGCGATCTCGCCGACCACGCCGAGATCGTGGCTTATGAACAGCATGCTCATCTGGTGCCTGGACTTGAGCCCGGCGAGCAACTCCATTATCTGGCGCTGGATCGTCACGTCGAGTGCCGTGGTCGGCTCGTCGGCGATCAGTAGCTTGGGCTCGCAGGCCAGCGCCATCGCGATCATCACGCGCTGCTGCTGGCCGCCCGACAACTGGTGCGGGTAGGCCGACAGCCGCCGCTTCGGCTCGGGCATGCCGACCTCGCCGAGCAGCGCCTCGGCGCGCGTCATCGCGGCGCGTGCGCTCAGGCCCAGGTGCTTCATCAGCGGCTCGCATATCTGCTGGCCGACCGTGAACACCGGGTTCAGCGAGGTCATCGGGTCCTGGAACACGCAGGCGATCTCGCGGCCGCGCAGCTTTTGCAGTTCTCTCAGCGGCGTAGCGAGCATGTCACGGCCCCGGAACGTGATCGCGCCGCTGCGTTCGGCGTTGTCGGGCAGCAAATTCAGGATCGACATCGCCGTCACGCTCTTGCCCGAGCCCGACTCGCCAACGAGGGCGATCGTGGTGTTCTCAGGCACGTCGAAGCTCACGCCCTTGACGGCCTCGAAGCGCTGCACGATGCCGTTGGACTTGCCGGTGCGGAAGGCGACCCGCAGGTCTTTGATTGAAAGCAACATGTCAGGACTTCCGCCGGGCCGCCCCAATGGAGGCCTGCGCCCCCTCGGGGGGCAGTGAACAAAGTGAACGTGTGGGCTTCATGTCATTCCAGCCCGCGCAACTTCGGATCGAGCGCATCGCGCAGCGCATCGGTCATCAGCGAAAACGCCGTGACGAACACCGCCATCATGATCGTCGCGGCAGCCAGCTGCCACCAGTGGCCGAGGATCAGCTCGCTCTGCGCTTCCGACAGCATCGTGCCCCACGAGACCTGATCGACACCCACGCCCAGCCCCAGGTACGACAGGATCACCTCCGACTTGATGAAGCCCACCACATGGATCGAGAGCTGCACCAGCACCACGTGGCTCACGTTCGGCAGTATGTGTTTGAACATGCGCGAGCTCGTGCTCGCACCGATCGCCTCGGCCGAGCGCACGTAGTCGCGCACCGCGTGCTTGATGAACTCGGCGCGCACCAGCCGATAGATGCCGGTCCAGCCCGCCAGGCCCAGGATCAGTACG
>JANYBE010000635.1 GCA_025360945.1 Rhizobacter sp.
AGACGACTGTAGATGTCGTAAGCGCGCTCGCCGCGACCAGACGTTTCGATAACCATCGGGACCAAGCCCAGGCCTTGGGTTTCAAGCGCGCTCATGGCACTCCTTGCATGAAGGCCGGCGAGTCCAAGACCTTCCCGCTCCAGTTCCCCGACGATTACCAGGGCAAGGACGTGGCCGGCAAGGAAGCCGACTTCCTCGTCACGTTGAAGAAGATCGAGGCCCAGCATCTGCCTGAGATCAACGAGGCCTTCGCCAAGTCGCTCGGCATCGCCAATGCGACGGTCGATGGTCTGCGCAGCGATGTAAAGAAAAACCTCGAGCGTGAAGTGAAGTTCCGCGTGCTGGCACGCAACAAGGCCAGTGTGATGGACGCGCTCGTCAAGACGGCCAAGCTCGATGTGCCCAAGGCACTGGTGGCCGGCGAGACCGAACGCATGATCGAAGCCGCGCGCGCCGACCTCAAGAAGCGCGGGGTGAAGGACGCGGAGAACGCGCCGATCCCGGCCGAGATCTTCCAGCCGCAGGCCGAGAAGCGCGTGCGCCTCGGCCTGGTCGTGGGCGAGCTGGTTCGCTCCAACAACCTGCAGGCGCAACCGGCGCAGCTGCAGGCGCACATCGAAGAGATGGCGCAAAGCTACGAGAAGCCGTCGGAAGTGGTGCGCTGGTACCTGGGTGATCGCCAGCGTCTGGCCGAAGTCGAAGCGGTCGTTGTCGAGAACAACGTCGCCGAGTTCGTGCTCAGCAAGGCCAAGGTCACCGACAAGCTGCTGCCATTCGACGAGTTGATGACGGGCTGATCGCGCGCTATCTCACGCAAAGGCGCCGGCCGCGAGGCTGGCGCCTTTTTGCTATCTGCGGGTCTTGTCTTGTGACGACATAATCAGTCCCAACATTGTCCTCATCCCACATGCAAGGAGTGCCATGAGCGCGCTTGAAACCCAAGGCCTGGGCTTGGTCCCGATGGTTATCGAAACGTCTGGTCGCGGCGAGCGCGCTTACGACATCTACAGTCGTCTGCTGCGCGAGCGCATCATCTTCCTGGTCGGGCCGGTAAACGATCAGTCGGCCAGCGTCGTGGTCGCGCAGCTGCTGTTCCTCGAGAGCGAAAACCCCGACAAGGACATTCACTTCTACATCAACTCGCCGGGGGGGTCGGTGAGCGCGGGGCTGTCGATCTTTGACACGATGCAGTTCATCAAGCCGGATGTCTCGACGATGTGCACCGGCATGGCAGCGAGCATGGGCTCGTTCCTGCTGATGGCCGGCGCGAAGGGCAAGCGCTTCTCGCTGCCGAATTCGCGCGTGATGATCCACCAACCGTCGGGCGGCGCACAAGGCCAGGCTACCGATATCGAGATCCACGCCCGCGAAATCATCAAGACGCGCGAGCAGCTGAATAAGATCTACGCCGATCGCACGGGTCAGACGATCGAGAAGATCCGCGCCGACATGGAGCGCGACTTCTTCATGGATCCCGAAGAGGCCAAAGCCTACGGCCTGATCGATCAGGTGCTGACGCATCGCAGCGCGCCGCCCGGGGCGTGACGCAGGGCGCTGTCAAGCGAGCGTAACAACACGGGAAACGGGGCCTTTTTTGCCGAGAAGGCCCCGAATTCTTTTGATCTATCATTCATCAATCCTTCCCTCCACGCCCCGGAATCCCACCCCTATGGCCGACAAAAAAGGCGCTTCCAGCGAGAAGGTCTTGTACTGCTCCTTTTGCGGCAAGAGTCAGCACGAGGTGAAGAAGCTCATCGCCGGGCCTAGCGTGTTCATTTGCGACGAGTGCATCGAGCTGTGCAACGACATCATTCGCGATGAAGTGCCGACCGAAGGCGCCGACGCCAAATCCGCGAAGTCTGACCTGCCGATGCCGAGCGAGATCAAGGCCAGCCTGGACAACTACGTGATCGGCCAGGAGGTCGCCAAGCGAACCTTGTCGGTCGCGGTCTACAACCATTACAAGCGGCTCAAGCACATGAGCCGCACCAAGGACGAGATCGAGCTCGCGAAGAGCAACATTCTGCTGATCGGCCCCACCGGCTCGGGCAAGACGCTGCTCGCTCAAACGCTCGCGCGCCTGCTCAACGTGCCCTTCGTGATCGCCGACGCGACCACGCTGACGGAAGCCGGCTACGTCGGCGAGGACGTCGAGAACATCATCCAGAAGCTGCTGCAGAACTGCGACTACGACGTCGACAAGGCCAAGCGCGGCATTGTCTACATAGACGAAATCGACAAGATTTCGCGCAAGTCGGACAACCCCTCGATCACGCGTGACGTTTCGGGCGAGGGCGTGCAGCAAGCGCTGCTCAAGCTGATCGAAGGCACGATTGCCTCCGTCCCGCCGCAGGGCGGCAGGAAACACCCGAACCAGGATTTCGTCCAGGTGGACACGACCAACATCCTGTTCATCTGCGGCGGCGCTTTCGACGGCCTGGACAAGATCATCCGCGCGAGGTCGGAGAAATCCGGCATCGGCTTCGGCGCCGAAGTGAGGAGCACCCGCAGCGGCAAGGACATCAGCGAAGTCCTGCGCGGTACGGAGCCCGAGGACCTGATCAAGTACGGCCTGATCCCGGAATTCGTGGGTCGCCTGCCGGTCGCGGCGATGCTCGAGGAGCTGGACGAAGCGGCGCTGATCCAGATTCTGACCGAGCCCAAGAACGCGCTCCTCAAGCAGTACCAGAAACTATTCCTCATGGAAGGCGTCGAACTCGAAGTGAGGATCCCGGCTTTGGCGGCCGTTTCGAAGAAAGCACTGGCCCGCAAGACCGGGGCGCGCGGATTACGCTCGATCCTGGAGCAGATCCTCCTGGATACCATGTACGAATTACCAACCATGGAAAATGTGAGCAAGGTGGTCGTCGACGAGGCGATGGTCACCGCGGACGGCAAGCCGATCCTGATCTATTCCGACCAGCCGAAAGTCGCCGGCAGCTCGGCGTAAAGTTGCAATGATGCGAAGCGGCCCCATATACCGCTGACCGCTTAACGTATCCAGGCCCAAGGACCACAATGTCCGATTCGCAGGAAAAGGAAGTCGAACCCACCCAGTACCCGTTGCTGCCGCTGCGCGACGTGGTGGTGTTTCCGCACATGGTGATCCCGCTGTTCGTGGGACGCCCCAAATCGATCAAGGCCATGGAAACGGCGATGGAAGCCGGTAAATCGATCCTCCTGGTCGCGCAGAAATCCGCGGCCAAGGACGATCCGGGCCCCGAGGACATGTACGAGATCGGCTGCATCTCGAACATCCTCCAGATGCTCAAGCTGCCCGACGGCACCGTCAAGGTCCTGGTCGAGGGCGTCCAGCGGGCGCGCATCGACCAGATATTCGAGCGCGGCGGGCTGTTCGTCGCCGACGTCAAGCCGGTGCCGACGGATTCCGGTCCTGACAACGAGACCGAGGCCATGCGCCGCGCCATCCTGGCCCAGTTCGACCAGTA
>JANYBE010000657.1 GCA_025360945.1 Rhizobacter sp.
CGGCGGAGCAGCCGAGGCACCTGGCCGCGATCAACCCCTGGGAGGGCGTGAGCGACGTCTACCGTGACCTGGTGATGCGCGGCGGCATGCCTGACACCGGCTTTGCCGGGCTGCTCCAGAACGGCAGTTTCTTCGGCAAGAACCAAAAGGAGGACATGCTCTCGGAGGCGGCCCGCTACCCGCTGATGAACGAGCTCTGGGCCGACAAGATCCCCGACTTTGACCGCATCACCGTGCCAGCCTTCGTGGTCGCCAGCTACTCGAACACGCTGCACACCGCGGGCACCTTCCGCGCCTGGCGCCGCCTTGCCTCGCAAGACAAGTGGCTGCGCGTCCACAACAGCCAGGAGTGGCCCGACTACTACGACGAGGCTAACGTCGAAGATCAGCTGCGCTTCTTCGACTGCTACCTGAAGGGCGTGGACAACGGTTGGGAAACCACGCCCCGAGTTCGCTACGCCGTGCATGACTTCCACAGTGGCGATCAGGTCAACGTGCCGGCAAGCGCGTTCCCTCCCGCAGAGGTCACGTCGACCAAGTTCTACCTCGACGGCGCCCGGCGCACGCTGACGACCACCGCACCGAACGTGGACGTGCCGGCGGTATACGACGTTGTCGCGAATCCGAATGCGGTGTCGTTCATCACGCGCTTCAGCCAGGAGACGGTGCTGGTGGGGTACCCCAAGGCGCATCTCTGGGTCGAGGCCCGCGGTGCCGACGACATGGACCTGTTCGTGCTGATCCACAAGCTCGATGCGCACGGCACGCCGCTGCAGCAGTTCACCGCGCACAACCATAACGCGCGCATCCATGACGTGACCGACTACGGCGCGACCGTGCTGCGCTACAAGGGTTCGGACGGCCGCCTGCGGGTCTCGGCACGCCGCCTTGATACCAGCTTGTCGACCGACGACATTCCGGCCCATCGCTTCGACCAGGTGGAGAAGCTCTCGCCCGGCGAGATCGTCGAGATCGAGATCGACCTGCTGCCGATCGGTTGGTCGTTTCATCCCGGCGAACAACTGCGCTTCGTCATCAGTTCCCGCAACCTGCTGGGAACGATCATGCCCGGCATCGCCGAGTACGTGGGCGCCAACAGCGGGCAGCACGTCATCCATGCGGGCGGCGCGCATGCCTCCTATCTTCAGCTTCCCGTGAAGGCGGCCCGAGTCATGAACCAGTCTCCTGCACGCGTCTCGAGCCCTGTGTTGACGGGCTTCTTCGCCGGGCCGATCTCAGGTCTGAAGTACCAGACGCCCACGCTGTCGGGCATCACCACGGACGACGGCGAGTTCCAGTACCGGGCCGGAGAGGCCATCACATTCCGGGTCGGCGGGCTGGTGTTGGGAGCAGTCGAGGCGGCGTCACGCATCAACCTGGCGCATCTCGTCAACCGTGTCGCCGGAAAGATCGACAGGCTGCACGACCCGTTGATCACCAACCTGGTCCGGCTGATCCATGCGCTCGATCAGGACGGCAACAGCGAAACCGGCGTCAGGATCGCGCCCATCGTGCACGAGCTCATCGGCCCGGCGCCGGTCAATTTTCAGCCGATGCCAGCACCGGGGCAGACCAGCGTCATCGACTTCGCCGACGACCCCATCGTGCGCAGCATCTTCGACAGGTTGAACGCCGAGCCCGGCGTGTTCACCAGCAAGACGCCGCGCACGCTGTGCGATGCGGCCACGAGCCGCAACGAGTTGCGGCGCAACATCCGCGGGATCATCAAGATGTCGGATGTCCGCATCCCGACGCGCGACGGCTCCTACGTCACGGCCGATGTGTTCCGCCCCGCGGAAGCGGGCCGCCATCCGGTCGTGATGAGCAAGGGCGTCTACGGCAAGAGCTTCTATCACGACTGCATTTGCAGCGAGGCGGATGTCCTTCGCAAGGAGCAGATGGAAGACAGGTACTTCTCCGGCAACCCCGATGGCGCCCAGTACGAGAACCATGAGGCCGTTGACTCGTCGGTGTGGGTGCCCGAGGGCTATGTCTGCATTCGCGTGGAGTCGCGGGGGGTCTGCAAGAGCCCGGGCTTGCAGGCACCTCTGAGTCTGCAGGAAGCGGAAGACTATTACGACGCGATCGAATGGGCCGGCGTTCAGCCGTGGTCTAACGGCAATGTCGGTCTGTGGGGGATGTCGTACCTGGCGATGACCCAGCACAACGTCGCCAGCCTGCAGCCGCCGCACCTGAAGGCGATGATCGCGCAGGGCACCGATGCCGACATCTACAACGAGGCTCTGTATGGCGGCGGCATCTTTGGCGCCGGCTTTTGGAACTGGTGGTGGAAGATCTGGTCTGGCAACAACCACTGCGGAGAACGGCGCGAGACCGACTGGATGGCGCGCGCGCTCGCCACGCCCTTCAACGACCCGGCGGCCTACGGCCAGCGCGGCACGATCTTCATGCGGCCCGACCTGAGCAAGGCCACCGCGCCGGTCTGGATCGTCGGCCCGCAGGTCGGCGCGATCATCCACCAGCTCGGCAGCAGCGAGACCTACATCCACTCCATCGCCTCGAAGGCGAGGAAGTTCGACTTCACCGACGCCTGGTTCCCGGACTGCTATTCCGGCAAGTCGATCGCCGAGCACATGCGGTATTTCGACCACTGGCTCAAAGGCATCGCCAACGGCGCGATGGACGAAGCGCCGGTGCGGGTGCAGGTGCGAACCGGCAACGGGGCTCACTTCGTGTTGAAGGAAAACGAGTGGCCGATCGCGCGAACGCAGTACCGCCGCTGGTATCTGGACGCCCGGCTGTCGGACTGGCAACGCGATGACCGGCGCGGCGGCATGCTGCGCATCAGCGAAGCCGTGCCGGCTGTGCAAGGCAGTGCCGAGTACGACGCCCACCTCGGGCTCGGCACGCCCACGCTGGCGCCCGCCGGCTCGAACGACGGCACCCCGCGATGGTCTACCGGCATCTCGTTCGTCAGCGATCCGGTGACGGAGGACCTCACACTTGCCGGCTACATGAAAGTCGGCCTCTGGGTGGCATCGAGCAGCGCGGACATGGACCTCTTCGTATCGCTGCGCATCCTGGATGCGGAGGGTCGCGAGATCCGCTACGAGTCCGTAGTGCTGCCGGTGGATCCGGTCCATATTCATCCGGTTGGACACGGGCTTTTGAAGGCGTCGCGCCGCAAGCTCGATGTCGAGCGGTCGACCGAGTATTGGCCCGTGCACACCCACCAGGCACAGGACAGCGCACCGATGAAAGGCGGCGAGATCGTGCCGGTGGAAGTCGGGCTCAACCCGAGCACCGCGTTCATCCGCAAGGGCTGTCGCCTGCGCGTCGACGTCCAGCCCTATTCGCCGGCAGGCGTGCCGGTTCGAGCCTACGACCAGCGCTATCACGAAGGCGCCACGAACCGCGTCTACACGGGGCCCGAGTACCCCAGCTATCTGCAGCTGCCCATCGTTCCGGGCCCGACCGCCATCGATCAACGACCCGGCTAGGAGGCAGCGGGATTTGTCATTTCCCACGGCGTGACGAGCTGCCTACATTCCCTGCAGCTCTCGGGCGGCCACGGCCCA
>JANYBE010000661.1 GCA_025360945.1 Rhizobacter sp.
TCTCGAGCGGCGCATCCGACGACCTCAAGCGCGCCACGGAGCTGGCCGTCAGGATGGTCGGTTCGCTCGGCTTCAGCGAGGCCTTCGGCTTGCTGAGCGTGGCTGGCGTGCCCAGGGAACTGCTGGGGCCGGACATCCAGGGTGCGGTGCTGAACGAAGCCCGTTCGCTGCTCGAACGAAGCCAAGCCACCTGCCAAGGCCTGTTGCAGTCGAACCGCGCTCAACTCGACGCGCTAGCGAAAGCGCTGCTTGAACGCGAGGTGCTGTGCGACGATGAACTCAGGGCCTTGCTCGGTGTTGCCGCTCCTATGGAACTGGCCGCTACTCACCTACACGCTAGGCGAGCGCGATTTCGGCGCTCTGCTCTAACACCTTCAATGGACCAACACGGCGCCAACGCTCGTCCGCGGCTCGCGCCGCGCAAGTATTGCCTGTAATGACTGATAGCGGGGGCTGCTCAAACTCGACGACTGCCTGACGACGCCTATGCCAGCGGCAGCGTACCGTCGGCCGACACTCACCCCAGCCCAAGTTCATGCGTTGCGTCGGCGAGCCTCGTGTTTCCGGACTTGTGAGCAGGGCATGTTGATCGAACGGGATCAAGATGGGTCTCCTCGGGCGCTTCGCTAGTGCCGGGTGGGTCATCCGGGCAGCGAGATTGCCCGCAAGAATGTGCGCGCCGGCGCCGCCATAAGCCATGTGCCGACGTTCAGGTGAGCCGCGTCAGCCAGTGCGATCGTCAGCGCACGTGCCTTCCTGCGAGAGATCACAGTAGCTCACCCGGTTTGCGGCACGAGGCTCACTCAATTGTCGGCGTCAGCATTCGACGTTGGTCTGCACCTGAGCAGACTTGCAAGAGGTGATAGTGAGGTCTCGCCGCCGGAGACATGCTCATGGTCCGACCTGCCACGCCACCGTTGCCCAATCAGGCCCGCGCATGGATCGCGCCGTCACCTGGAACGCGAGTTGCGACTTGCGTTTGTCGAATCCGGCGGCCGTTTCAAATGGTCTCGCAGCAACGTCGACGGTACCGTGCGGCGAGGAATTAAACGGCTCAAACACGACATGCGGGATCACGCAAGACGAAAAGGAGTCCCAGATCCAACGCACCCGTGACGTTCAGGTGCGATACATGACGCGCGCGGCGACAATGCGAAGAAGAAGGCTCGGGTGTTACGTGGACACGTGCTGGACGTCCCTGCGATGGCACGGGGCCACCTCTGGCGATGCCGCTTATTAGTTATAGGAATTGATGTTTCGACGCCCTGCTGTGGGCCAGGACTGGAGACCCTCGTGGGCATTGAAGCATTTTCCAAACCACCGAAGGCGCCGCCCGGGGCGTTCGGTTCGCGCAGACCGGCTTCCAGCGGATACTTCCTCCGCGGGCTCCTGCTCACGTCTTTCGCCGTGGCGACGCCGGTTCTCGCGCTTCATGCATTCACGCTGTACCGCCAGGCACAAAGCGACAGGGTTGAGGTCATCGCCGCCGTGGCCGCAAAGGCGCGCGGCGCGGCCGTCGAAGTCGACGCTATCCTGAGCAGAGCACAACGGGTGCTTGGCCTTCTCGCAAGCCGTCGAGAGTTAAGAGAACTGGACGGCACTCGGTGCAGCGAACTCGTCAAAGGCCTGACCGCCATCGACCCCCAAATCGCCAATGTTGGCGCCGTGGACCTGGAGGGTCGGCCACTTTGTCTTTCAGTAGTCTCCGCGTCTCGGCTAAAGTCGTACAAGGACGTCGCATGGTTTCGAGAGGCGATGCAGCGCGACGGCCCCTACTTGAGCAAGCCGTTTTACGGCGATATTACGCGCAGACCCATCGTCAACTTGGTAGTGCCCCTGCGCGACGACGCCGGGCAACGTATCGGCCTTCTTGGCGCCGCGCTGGACCTGACCGCGTTGACTGATGGTGCGTTGAGCACGACAGGACTGCCGCCTGGCAGCGTGGTCAGTTTGCTGGACGGCGAGGGAACCATATTCGCGCGCAATCCCGGGCTGACCGAATTTGTCGGAAAGAAGGTTCCGGCCGGGACTAGCGACAACCAGCTCCGCGTGGGAAAAGAATCGTTCATAGGTTTGGGCCCCGATGGGGTCGAACGTCTGTATGCCCGCTCCAAATTGAGCCAGTTCGATCTGTGGGTCGGCTCTGGCGTTCCAATGGAAGGTATCGTCGCAAAGAGTCAAGGCAACTTTCGCAGCAGCGCGTTGGCCGCGGGGGCGGTGGCATTGTTTGCCCTGATCGTGGCGCTGGTCGCGGCCCGACGGCTCACGCTACCGCTGCACAGCTTGAGTGCCAGTGCACGTGCACTGGCCGCTGGTGAATCGGGCGCGCGTGCTGACGAGAGTCTTCCCGGCGAGTTTCGCGTACTGGCGATCGAATTCAATCGCATGATTGACGCGCGAAGTGCGGTGGATGAACTGCGTCGGGCCCAATCTGCCGCGGAAGCGTCGAATCAGGCGAAAAGCCAATTCCTGGCTCACATGAGCCACGAAATTCGCACACCAATGAACGCCATCCTCGGTCTCACGCACTTGGCCCTGCGCACGGACCCGAACCAAAAGCAACTCGAGTACCTTTCAAAGACCAAAGTTGCCGCCGGCGCCCTTCTGGCGCTCATCGATCAGGTCCTGGATTTCTCCAAGATCGAGGCGGGCAAGCTCGAACTCGAATCTCGAGCATTCAATGTGGCGGACGTGCTCAAACGAGTGGCGGCCATGGTGGAGCATCGAGCGAATCAAAAAGGCATTGATCTGGTCATGACCATCGCGCAAGATGTCCCGCCGATGATGGTGGGCGACTCGCAGAGATTGAGCCAGGTTCTCATCAACTTGTGCGGCAACGCGGTCAAGTTTACTGACGGCGGCGAGATCGCGGTCCATATCGCCACCGCCTCGATTGACGAGCAGCGTGTTGCGTTGCGTATTTCTGTCCGTGACAGCGGCATCGGCATGAGCCCTGAACAATCCGCTCGTCTGTTCCAGCCCTTCGCCCAAGCCGACATGTCGACCACTCGCAAGTACGGCGGTACCGGACTCGGCCTGGCGATCAGCAAGCAGCTTGTCGAATTGATGGGCGGCTCGATCCAAGTCTCCAGCGATGCCGGCAAGGGAAGTGAGTTCATCTTCACGGCGACGTTCGGCCGTTCAGAGACGCCATCTCAAGGGCATGCGACGGGCCCGGTGTCGCTTCGCCGACCACGAGTTGGCATTGCGACCGAGGCCGCAGGCGGGCCGTCAAGCTTGGACTCCGATGGAGCCAGCGTTGAACACGTCATCATCGAAGCCCTGCGAAATCGGCGGGTCTTGCTGGTGGAAGATAATGAACTGAATCAATTGGTCGCCAGTGAACTGCTTAGCCAAATGGCCGGGATGAACGTCACCGTACGCTCCTCCGGCGTCGATGCTCTGGCGTACCTGCATTCTCAGGTCGCTGATGTCGTGCTGATGGACGTGGAGATGCCTGGAATGGATGGCTATGAGACGACTCGCCGCATTCGAGGCGAGCTCGGATTGACCGAATTTCCCATCATCGCCATTACAGCGCATGCCACGGCGCGTGACCGGGAGAACTGTCTCGCGGCGGGTATGTCGGACTTCATCACGAAGCCCTTCGTCCCGCTGGAGCTGTTTCACATGCTGGCCAAATGGATGTCGGCAAAGCTGCAGGACCCAACCGCACTCCCCCATGGTTCCGGTGCTACCAGCGGCGTGTCGTTTGAGCTGGGGTTGAGGCGGTGTCTCTACAAGCCCGATCTATATGAAAAGGTCTTGCATCGATTCCTGGAATCGTATTCTGACTTGCCGGACCTGATGCGAACCGCCATTGATTTGGGCAAGCCGGACGTCGCTGGCGGGATCGCCCACTCGTTGATTTCCACGGCAGTAACCATCGGCGCAGACAGGCTGGCCGAGTTGGCGCGGGCAATGCAAGATTCCGTTGCACGGGGAAGGGCGGCGAGTTGGCCGGAGTTGCTACACGGTATCGGTCGCGAGCACGCAATTGTCTATGGCGAGGTTGCCAATTACATGTCTACGAAGGCTCCTCCTCCGCACGGCTGGGGCCCTACCCTAAATTGAGGCTGCCGCCACTCGGGTCGCACTCGAGGGCACAGCCTCGGACTGCACTCCCGACGGCTCGGCGCTACATGGTGTTTAGACTGTGTCCGGAAATGCACGGGCAACATAAGTGCCATTCAATGCCACTGCCACTGCCACGATGGCGGGGCGCGACGTTGCCGCCACCGTTGTTCGTAGCGCCGGGTCGGAGCGGATTCGTGGCAGTGATGTTGTCTGGGGCAAATGGAGGTTCATCGCCAGCAGCTGCGCCTGTTTGAACAGCCCTGACGAGTGCTATAGGTGGAGATCGGGCATGGGAGACAAGGGACAAGGCTCTATCGCCCATTTTGCGGTCTCGCTCAGCGCACTCCTAGACTCGGCCTGCGTTGGGGACGGTGACGACTGCGTGACCTTCGGAGTCGGCGTCGTGGTCGCCGGTGGGGCTCACGCGACCGCAGTAACGCCGATGGGCGAAGGCGCAAGGTCCAAGTCCTGCTGCGGGTCCGTTGCGATCCTTGGACTCGTAACTTGCCAGTGACACCGGTGGCAAGGTTCGCTTGGGACCCATGTCAAAGCGAGGGGATCCATACTGCGCACGTTGCCTAGCCGAGTCACGAATTGGCTTGCTTGTCTTGAGCGGCACGCCAATCTTGCTCGAACCGCATCGGGCTGACATATAGGCCGGCGTCGAGTGCAGGTCGCTCG
>JANYBE010000012.1 GCA_025360945.1 Rhizobacter sp.
ACGACCAGCGTCGAGGCGCGCACGACGCGTGCGACACGCGGCGTGTAGACGAGCACGAGTGCGAGCACAACATTGAGCAGCGACGGCCCAAGAATCGCGACCAGCGCGATCGCAAGCAGGATGTCGGGAAAGGACATCATCGCGTCGACGACGCGCATCAGCGGCGTGTCGAGGCGGCGAAAGAAGCCCGCGACGAGGCCCAGGATCGTCCCGGCCACGACCGAGCCGAGCGCGGTGAGCGCCGCGATCGTGAGCGAGTAGCGTGCGCCGTGCACGATGCGCGCATACATGTCTCGACCGAGTTCGTCGGTGCCCATCAGGTGTGCGGCGCTCGGACCCTTCAGGCGATCGAGCACCGCGGTGTCGTTCGGGTCGGCCGCTGCGAACCAGGGCGCGCCGAGCGCGAGCACGACGATCACGAGCAGCACCAGCGCAGAGGCCATCACGGTGTGCCGGTGCAGCAGTTGACGAACGATTCTCGGGAGTTGCATCGCGGAATCCTCAGCCGTCTAAGCGCCCCCTCGGGGGCAGGAACGAAGCGACGTGGGGGTGGTCATCGCTAGAACTTGACGCGCGGATCGATGAGCGCGTACAGCATGTCGATCGAGAAGTTGATCAGAACGTAGATCCCGGCGATCACCAGCAACGCACCCTGGATCACGGGATAGTCGCGCCGCAGCACCGCGCTGACGACGAGGTTGCCCACGCCAGGCAGGCCGAACACCGTCTCGGTGACGACCGCGCCGCCGATCATCAGCGCGACCGTCAGGCCGATCACGGTGACGATGGGTACGAGCGCGTTGCGCAGCGCATGCTTGAGCACGACAGTGCTTTCAGGTAGGCCCTTGGAGCGCGCAGTGCGCACGTAGTCTTCGCCCAGCACGTCGAGCATCGACGCGCGTGTGAAGCGGATGATCAGCGCCGAGTTGAGCGTGCCGAGCACGAAGGCCGGCAGCATCAGCGCGTGCAGTCGCTCGGGCAGCGCTGCGTCGGGTGGGCCGTAGCCCGATACCGGAAACCAGCCCAGCGACACGGCGAACAGCTGGATCAGCACGATTCCGAGCCAGAAGCTTGGAATACTCGCGCCCAGCATCGCGACGCCGGTGAATAGCTGGTCGACGAAACTGCCGCGGTACACCGCCGAGACAATGCCGCATGGGACGCCGATGCACGCGGCGATCGCGACCGCCATCAGCGACAGCAGCGTGGTCGGCTCGGCGCGCTCCCACAGTGCCTGCGTGACCGGACGCTGCAGGAAGATCGACTGCCCGAGGTTGCCGCGAACGACCTCGCGCAGCCAGTAGCCGAACTGCACCGGCAGGGGTTTGTCCAGGCCGTAGTCCTTTTTGACGCGGACGATGTCCTCGGCGGTGGCCTGGTCGCCCAGCAGGACCGAGACCGGGTCGCCCGACGCCGCGCGCGTCAGCACGAACACGAGCACGGCGACGATCGCCAGCACCGCCAGCATGCCGATCACCTTGGAGAGGATGAAGCGATGCATCGCGCGGCCCTGCTTACTTGATCTTCGCGTTCCAGAAGAACGGCCAGGTCGAGGGCACGTAGTTCTCGAGCGACGGACTGCGCGCCGACAGGCTCGCGAACTTGCCAACGTTGATGTAGGGCACTTCGTCGTACACGAGCTGCTGCACCTTGCCCCACAGCGCAGCGCGCTTGGCCGGATCGCTCTGCTGGTTGAACGTGCTCAATGCAGCCTGCTTTGCCGGGCTGCTCCACCAGCCGGGCGCGCCATCGCCGAGCTGCGGCGGCGAGAGCATCGGCTCGGGGAACTGGCCGCTGTGCGTGATGTAGATGTCCCACAGCTTCGAATCGTTGCGGCGCTGCACCAGCGTCGCCCAGTCGACCACGTTCAGCTCGACCTTGAGGCCGGCACGCTTGAGCTGCTCGGCCATCAAGAGCGCCATGTTGTAGTGGAAGTCGTATTGCCGGCTGGTCAGCACGCGGATCGGCTCGCCCTTGTAGCCGGCCTTCTCGGCCAGTTCCTTCGCGTGCTTCGCGTTGCGCTGGTTGTACTGTTCGGTGCCGGCGGTGGAGTAGTACGGCGAGCCTTTCGGGAAGTGGTTGCCTTCGGCAGTAAAGAATCGCGTATCGCCGAAACCCGCGGCGAGCATCTCGCCTTCGCCGATCGCGGTCTGGATCGCCTGGCGCAGCGGCTGATTCGCGGCCACACCCTCCTTGGTGTTAAGCACCAGGTAGGGGAAACCGAATGCCGGCGTCATGATCGGCAAGGTCTTGCCGCTCGCCTTCTCCAGCCGCGGTAGCGCCTCGACCGGCAGCAGATCGGCGTAGTCGTACTGGCCCGCGAGCGCGCCTTCGACGCGCGTGTTCACGCTCGGCACCGGCACGAAGCGCAGCTCTTCGATCAGCGCCTCACGTTTGCCGCCGTAGCCGTTGGCCGGCTCCTTGCGCGCGCTGTACTTGTCGAAGCGCGTCAGCAGCACGTAGGCGTCCGGCTTGCGTTCCTTGAAGCGGTACGGGCCCGTGCCAACGAAGTCCTTCAGCGGCGACGCGATCGATTCCTTGGCCATGATCGCGGCCATGCCGCTGGGCAGTGCGAATTGCGCGACCAGCGGCGCGTATGGGCCCTTCAGCACCAGTTCGATGCCCAGCGGGCCCTTTGTCTTGATCGACTCGAGTTCCTTCGCGACGGCCTTTCCGCGCGGTGAGGTGTCCATCCATCGCTGCAGGCTGGCGACCACATCGTCGGCGTTGAGCTCGCGGCCGCTGTGCAGCATTACGCCCTTGCGCAGCGTGATGCTGTACGCCCTGCCGTCGGCCGAGACCTTGGGCAGCGACTCTGCCAGCATCGGCACCACGTTCCACTTCGCGTCGAAGGTGTAGAGCGGCTCGAAGACGTGCTGCATGATGGTGCCGACCAGGTCAGCGGTCGAGATCATTGGGTCCAGTGTCTGCGGCTCAGCGACCATCGCCAGCGTCGCGTAATTGCGTGGTGCCTGCGCGAGCGCGGCCGCGCTGGCGACAGTCAAAACCGCGGCGGCCAGCGCCAGCGCCATCGGGTGTTCAACGAAGGCGCGACGGGGGAGGGCGAGGGTCATGGGGCTGCTCCAGACTGAAAGTAAATTTCACGACGGCGCAACTATGAGCGGCTTCAAGGCCAAGCGCACGCGGGTTTATACGCATGTCTCTTGCCAATCATGAAATACACTTTCAGTCCTGAACCTGAAGGAGATCTGATGCCACTCGAATACCTGGGGGCCCCCCCGCTTGCGTCCGACCGTCAGGCGCGGCCCTTTTCACCCGCGGTGCGGGCGGGCGATTTCATCTATGCGTCGGGCCAGGTGCCGGTGGATGCCAATGGCGAGATCGTGGTGGGCGGCATCGAGGCGCAGACGCGTCGGGTGATGGAGAACCTCGCTACTGTGTTGGCACTCGCGGGCGCGACGTTCGACGATGTTTGCAAGAGCACCGTCTGGTTGCAGGACGCGCGCGACTTCGGCGCGTTCAACCGCATCTACATGAGCTACTTCAAGAACGGCAAGCCGGCGCGCTCGACGACCGAGGCACGGCTGATGGTCGATGCCAAGGTCGAGATCGACATGATCGCTTACAAGCCCAAAGGCTAAGCTCGCAAGGGTTTGGTGGCCTGTGCGGCGGCGCTCATACGCCGTATGCTGGCCCAACACCACCGAGGAGCCACATCATGGTGATCTGCCCCATTGCCATCGCCGTCGGTTGCAAGAAGTGCCCGGCGTTTTCGGTTTGCCCGTTGAAGAGCGTGATCGGCGATCAGAAGGCACCGCCGGCGCCACCGTCCGGCAAGAACTAGCCGTAGTTGGCGATCCATTCGACGCCCTGCGCATAGGCCGCGTCGATGGCGGTTTGTTCGGTCGTGTAGTCGCCGCGCTTGACCGCGATCTCGCGCGGGCGCGTCGGCCAGACCTGCTTCGAGACCATCAGCACCGGCGCGAACCGGTCACCGTCGACCGGTTTGGCACTGCACAGCAATTCGTAGTCCTGGTGGCGAAAAACCTTGGTGGCCTCCATGGCGTCCTCTGCGGTGCGACAAAAGAGCAGTATGCGCTTAGCACTGTCACACCTTCGCCACACCGGCAAGCGAGTCGAACGCGGCTGTGTCCTTGGCCTTCCAGGCCTGAATGGCGACGGCTATTTCGTCGGTGTCAAAGATCGCGCTTTGCAGCAGCGTCATTTGCTGCAGGCTCGCCGCCGTGCCGTGATCGCGCGCATGGTTCATCGCCAGCTTGCTGCCGGCGATCGCCAGCGGCGACTTCGCGGCGATGCCGCGTGCCACGGTCATCGCATGATCGAGTGCCGCGGCCGCATCGGGCAGCACCGCGTTGACCAGACCGATCTGCAGTGCGCGCTCGGCGCTGACGCGCTCGCCGGTGAAGGCCATCTCGCGCGCCACGCCTTGCGGCACGATCTTCATCAGGCGCTGCAGCACGCCAAGGTCGGCCATCATGCCGATGTGGATCTCCTGCACCGTGAAGAACGCATCGGTCGAGCAGACGCGGATGTCGCACGCGGTCGCGAGGTCGAGCGCGCCGCCGATGCAGCCGCCCTGGATCGCGCAGATCACCGGTAGGCGGGCCTCGTCGATCGCGCTAAAACAATCGATCAGCTTGCGCAGCGTCTCCTGGAAGTTCAGCCGCGCACGCGCGGTGCGCGTGACGAGCAGCGCGTCGTCGCCACCGAACACATCGAGTGACATGCCGGCGCAGAAGTGCTTGCCGGTCGACGAGATCACGAGCACGCGCGCCTCGCCAGCGTCGTTCAGTCCGCGCACCGCGTCGCGCAGCGCCGGGAAGAACGGCGGCGCCATCGTGTTCAGCCGCTCGGGGCGGTTGAGTTGCAGGTGGGCGATTGCCTTGTCGGTGTCGAGCTGGAAGAAGTCGTTTTTCATGAAGCATCTCCGATGTTCGCGGCAGTATGCCTACACTGCGCGCGATGAAACCGACACTCACGACCGCCGATGGCCTGACCCTTCACATGCGCGAATGGCCACGACCCGATGCGCGCGGCAGTGTGTTGATCGTTCATGGCTTGGGTGAGCACATCGGCCGCTACGCGCATATCGCGGCGCAGCTCAATGCCTGGGGCTGGAACGCGGTCGGCTACGACCAGCGCGGCCATGGCTTGAGCGAGGGCGCGCGCGGCGCGCTGGCGCATGACGACGATCTGCTGCGCGACCTCGCGCTCGTCGTCGACGCGCTGCGCGCTAAACACCGCGGTCCGCTGGTACTGCTCGGCCACAGCATGGGCGGCCTCGCGGCCGCGCGCTTCGTGGTCGAGCAGCTGCGCGCGGTCGATGCCCTGGTGCTGTCGTCGCCGGCGCTCGATGCGGGCATGAACTTGTTCCAAAAGATCCTGCTCGCGGTGCTGGGCCCTCTCGCGCCGAACCTGGCGGTGAACAACGGCCTCAAGCCTGCGTGGATCTCGCGTGACTCAGCGGTGGTTCAGGCCTACATGGCCGATCCGCTCGTGCACGACCGAGTCACGCCGAAGCTGGTGCGGTTCATCGTGGAGAGTGGCGAGGTTGTGCGTGCG
The DNA here is from genome assembly GCA_025360945.1 of Rhizobacter sp. Classification (GTDB taxonomy): domain Bacteria; phylum Pseudomonadota; class Gammaproteobacteria; order Burkholderiales; family Burkholderiaceae_C; genus LMDS01. The sequence continues at coordinate 5,545 of JANYBE010000012.1, forward strand.
CGGGCTGCGCAGTGGGCCGTGCCGACGCTGCTGCTGTACGCGGGCAGCGATCGTTGCGTCGCGCCGGCCGGCAGCAGGGCGCTGGCGGCCGGCGCG
>JANYBE010000015.1 GCA_025360945.1 Rhizobacter sp.
GCCGCGGCAGGGCTGCAGTGAAGTCGATCGAGCGCGGACATTTGATGTGCGCCAGGTGCTCGCGGCAAAAGGCGATCAAGGCCTGCTCGAAGGCTGCGTCGGCTCGCACACCCGGCATCGGCTGGACGACGGCCTTGACCTCTTCTCCGAGGTCTTCATTGGGCACGCCAAAGACCGCGGCGTCGGCGACCTGCGGATGCGTGATGAGCAGGTTCTCGCATTCCTGCGGGTAGATGTTCATGCCGCCCGAGATGATCATGAAAGTCGAGCGATCGGTGAGGTACAGGAAGCCGTCGTCGTCGACATAGCCGACATCGCCCACCGTGGTCATCGTGCCGTCGGCCGAACGCGTGGCCTGCGTTCGCTCGGGGTCGTTGAAGTAGACGAAGGGGTTGGCGGTCTTGAACCACAGCTCGCCCGGCTCGCCCTTGGGCGTGGGCCGCATGGCCTCGTCGAGCACGTGCAGCTCGCCCATCAGCACCTTGCCGACCGTGCCGCGGTGCGCGAGCCACTCGGCGCTATTGCAGGCGGTGAAGCCCATCGCTTCGGTAGCACCGTAGTACTCGTGGACGATCGGGCCCCACCAGTCGATCATCTGCGCCTTGACCTGCGCCGGGCACGGCGCTGCGGCATGCACCGCGACCTGCAGCGACGACAGGTCGTGGCGCCGGCGCACGTCGTCGGGCAGCTTGAGCATGCGACTGAACATCGTCGGCACGAGCTGGGTGTGCGTGATGCGGTACTTCTCGACCAGCGCCAGATAGTGCTCCGGGTCGAAGTGCTCCATGATCACAACGGTGCCACCGTTGCGGATCGCGAGCGCCACGTTGGCCTGCGGCGCCGAGTGATACAGCGGTGCCGGCGACAGGTAGCGCATGCCTTCGCGGCACTGCCAAAGCGTGTTCAGGAAGCCGAACAGTGGCAGCGGTTGCGATGGCGGCGTCTCGGGCAGCGGACGCAGGATGCCCTTGGGTCGACCGGTGGTGCCGGACGAGTACAGCATCGCCGCGCCCAGGGATTCGTCGGCGATCGGCGTATCTGGGTAGCCGGCGACAGCCGCGGCGAAGTCGACGTAGCGTGAGTCGTTCAGCGCACGCACCGCGTTGCCGCCATCCACGACCAAGCAGCGCTTCACGCGCGGGCAATGCGTCAGTGCGGCGCGCACCACCGGCAGCCCGACCATCGAGGTGACGAGCAGCTGCGACTCGCTGTTGTCGACGATGTAGGCCAGCTCCGCGGCCGTAAGGTAGGAATTGATGCAGGTGTAGTACAGCCCGGAGCGCTCGCCCGCGCCGCTGCACTCGAGGTAGCGGTGGTTGTTCTCCATGAAGATCGCGTAGTGGTCTAGCCGCCGTAGGCCCTCGGCGCGCAGCAGATGGGCGAGCCGGTTGGTGCGCAGCTCATGCTCGGCATAGCTCACCGTCTCGCCGGTGCCGGCCATGATGAAGGCGGCGCGGTCGGGGTGCTGGGCGAAGCGGTTACCGGCGTACATGGGCAAGCTCCATCGAACTGATCAGCACATCATCTCGCAAATGGCTAGCGGCCCAGAGCATTTAGCAGTAAGCAAGAGAGCGCCGTCATCACCCCAGCCGGCCAAGCCGACGCGGCGCTCGCATTGAGCACCGCCGCTGCGTGCGCTACCACCCGAGGGCAGGCAATTCGCGGAAGACCTTTCGCGTGCCTGCAACCCACTGCTGTTTGAGCGCCTCGAAGTAGGCATCGCCGACATCGAAACGGCGCTTCATCGTGACGTTCAAACTGTCTCGTGCGTAGCACAGCAGATCGATCGGCATTCCTACCGAAAGGTTGCTGAGCATCGTCGAGTCGAACGAGACCAGCACGCACTTGGTCGCGTTCTCTAGCGTCGCACTCGGGCTCACAGCGAGGTCGAGAATGGGTTTGCCGTACTTGGCTTCGCCGGTCTGCAGAAAGCTTGTGTCGCTGCCTGCCTCGATGAAGTTGCCTTCGGCATAGATGCGAAAGAGTCGCATTTCTTCCCGTGCTATCTGGCCGCCGAGAATGAACGAGGCATTGAACTTCAGGCCGCCTCCCTCCAAGAAGGGACCATCACGGCGTTCGATGTCGCGCATCGCGTCCGCCACCAGATTAGCCACGTCAAACATCGACGTCACCGACCACAGATGGGGCGGTGCGGCACTGGCACGCTGGCGAAGCACGTTGATCACCGCTTGGGTGGCAGCAAGTCCACCGGAACTGAGCAGCACCAGCACGCGCTCACCCGCGCGATCGAACACCGTCATTTTGCAGAACTTGGCATAGTTGTCCACGCCGGCGTGGGTGCGCGAGTCGCTCGCGAAGATCAATCCCTCTTCGAGCTTGACGCCGACGCAGTAGGTCATGGCAGCGGATTGTCGGTTTGCGCGCAAACGCGTCGGTGAACCGATGTTCAGGCCGTCGCGACCACGTCGGTCCAGACCTTGAAGCTTTCGAGTGTGTTCGGACCAAAGGTGCTGGACAGCGCAACGTCGCAGGCATCGCGGCCGCGCGCGATCAGAACGCGGCCGATGCGCGGCTGGTTGTTGCGCGCGTCGAACGTGTACCAACGATCACCGAGATACGCCTCGAACCAGCCCGCGAAATCCATCGTCCCGTATGGCGGCTCGGTGCCGTAGTCGCCAAGATAGCCGGTGCAATAGCGCGCCGGGATGTTCAGACAACGGCACAGCGCGATCGCCAGGTGCGTATAGTCGCGGCAGACGCCTTGACCTTCGTTGTAGGCCTCCCACGCGGTGCGCGTGCGCCTCGCGTGCTGGTAGCCGAATTCGATGTGCCGGTGAACAAAATCGCAGATCGCCTGCACGCGCGCCCATCCGCTCGGGCCTGTTCCGAACAGGCGCCACGCGACTTCGGAGAGCTGATCGGTCTCGCAATAGCGGCTGCCCAGCAGGTACACCAGTGTCGACTCTGGAAGGAATTCGACAGGTGTCTGGGCTACCCCGGGCGCCACGACATCCGGCGCTCCGGTGTCTTGGACCAGCGCATCGGTGCTCAGCACGATGCGCCCCGCCGGCGCGATGAGGCGGCTGCACCAATTGCCGAACAGGTCACGGTATGCGGCGACGGGTACGGATGGGCTTGTCACGAGGTGATCGGGCCGCACCAGATCGGACGCGCGCGAGTAATGGATGCTCAACGCCAGGATCATCGGTGTCGGCTGTGGGCACTGATAGGCCATTTCAAAACCTACGCGGATATGCATCTTTTCCCCCTGTTCCAACCAGTTGCCCCACACGGCACAGCACCGCTCAGCGCGACGCCACACTCATGCCATTGATGGGCGCCCGGGGTCGCCAAGCGCGATGAATAGTGCCAGCTGAAGCATTCCCCGAGGGGCGGAACCTGTCCACAGGACCAGAGCGCCAAAGCTTGTGGTCCAACGCCTACGCCGTCCCACCACCCAGCGCGCCCCATCGCCTACACGTCGCATGCAACTTTCGATCCCGCCTGCCGCCAAGGCTTCGGGCATGCATCTCGAAAATGGACTTTGGTGTCTTGACCATGCATGAGGACACTGCCGACTCGTACCACGCAGGGAGACATCATGGAACGACGTCAGTTCATGACCACGGCAGCCGTGGCCGCCTCCGCACCGGAGTCTGCGAGGGCGCAGACGAGTTCTCGGCATGGGCTACGCATCCCCACAGTCAGCGGCGCGCCACCGGCAAGACGAATCGCGGGCCGCTGGACTCCACACTGGACCAGTTGATAATCAAGCACGGCGCGTCAAGTTCGAAGGGCTTTCGGGTTCGACTCGGCGCTGCTGGCCTGGCTGTCGTCGGTCGCCATCGAGCCGACGCTCGAATACGATGCGCGCCCGCACAAGCTCAGCGGACCGATGCTGAGTTCGGTGGTCGAAGCGGTCGGCGTCCCACCGTTCACATCCACGGTCCTGGCTTTACGCGCATTAGATCGCTACACCATCGCCCTCGTCTGCCCGACGCGCACAGCTTCCGCATGATCATTGCCGACAGCATCGACGGTCGGCCGATGAGCATTGGCGCACTGGGCCCGCTCTGGGCCGCGTGCGACGCGGATCGCTTGGCAGCGTTCAAGGACAAGACTCGCTGTGCCCTTGGGGCCTGTACGCGACGGAGGTCAAGACTGCCTGATCCAGTGCCAACGGAGGATGTTTGGTTTCAGGGCGGGCAGATATACCCGCTGCTGCTCGGGTTTTTGAAGCATCCGACCGATTCGGGTATGACTTGCTTGGGCAGCCACAGGACGACCTTGGGAAAGTAGATTGCAAAGGCAATCGTGCCAAGGAAGACCAGGTAGATCGGCAGCGCGGCCCGAAGCGCCTGCGAGAAGCGGACGCCGACGAATTTCGAGGCCATCAGCAACACCAGGCCATAGGGCGGCGTGATGAGGCCGAAGGCCAGTGTGGCGATCAGCACCACGCCCATGTGCACTGGGTTGATGTTCCCCGCCTGCGTCAGCACGTTCACCAGAGGCATGAAGATGATGATGGTCGGCACCGGCTCGATGAAGTCGCCGATGATCGTGAACAGCAGCACCATCATCAACATGATCAGATGCGGGTCGTTTCCGGCGATGCTCGTGATCCACTCGGCGATCATGATCGCGCCGCGCAGGTAGGCGAGCATCCAGCCGAAGGCATTGGCAGCACCGATCGTGATCAGAGGCAGTGAGAAGATGAGCCCCGCGATACAGAAATCGAACGGCAGCTTTTTGAGGTGACCGCGGTTCAACGCCGGGATGACGACCCCGATGATCCACAGCACTGCGACCACGCCTGCCTCGGTCGGCGTGAACCAGCCGGTCAGGATGCCGCCGAGCAAGATGAACGGAATCATCAGCGGCAACGACGCATCCTTGAACGCGTGGGCGACGACTCGCATCGGCGCGCGCGGGCGACGCATGCCCGTCGGGGCGAAGAAGTAGCAGTAGATCATCAGGCCGAAGCCGATCATGAAGCCCGGTACCACGCCGGCCATGAACAGGCCGGCAATCGAGACGCTGCCCACCGCGCCGTAGACAACCGCGGTAATGCTGGGCGGCACCAGCGCGGCAATGGTCGACGCGGCGGCGATGATTGCGGCCACGAAGGGCGGGCTGTAGCCCTCCTGCTTCATAGGGCCACCCAGCGCCCGGCTGATCACCGCCACGTCGGCAGTGGTCGACCCCGACATCTCGGAGAAGAACATGCTGAACACCGTGACGACCTGCGACAGCCCGCCGCGGATGTGGCCAACCAGCGCCAGCGACAGCTTCGTGATGCGGCTGACGACATTGGCCGAACTCATTAGTTCGCCGACCAGCAGGAAGAACGGGATCGCCAACAGCGCTTCAGAGTCCATGCCGTCGAACATCTTCTGGACGATCGCGGGCAACGTGACGTCGGTGCAGGCGGCACCGACGAAGACCCCTGCCATGAGCGAGAAGGCAACCGGGACGCCCAAATAGCCCAAGCTGAGAAAGAGCAGCGTCATCAGCGCGAGGATCACCGGCGCGCTCATCCCCGGCCCTCACCCGGGGCCAACGGTGGCTCGATCGGCGGGATGGGTGCGATGTCAGCGAGGTCGTCGTCACGCACCGGCGGATGGTCGAAGCCGTTTCGCCAACCATTGACAATCTGCTCGACCGTGAACACTGCGATCAGCGCACCGGCGATCGGGATCGCCGCGTACAGCGATGCGATGGGCGTCATCGACGGCATTCGAAAGCTCGTGAAGCCGCGCAGGAAATTCAGGTAGCCGAAGTAGATGAGGCAGATGGCGACGCCGAGCACGACTAAGCGGATGACGATCTCGGCAATCAGGCGCGGTGTGCCGTGCAGCGCTTCGGAAACCGCAGTGAGATACAGGTGATCGTTGCGCCGCGTCGCCACGGCCGTGCCGATGAAGATCGCGTAGATGAAGAAGGTCTGGGTCACTTCCTGGAGCCAGAGCCAGGGATGACCGATTGTGCGGGTGACGACGTCGAACACCACCGTGCTTGAAAAGCCGAACAGCAGCGCGCCGCACAGCATCATCAGCACCAGTTCGAACTTGTCTAACGCCCTCCACTTCAGGTGGCGCTGGCGTTGCAGCACCAGTTTGTCGGCGATGGGCATCCTCCGGGCCGGCTACTTGACGGCGACGACCAGGTCCTTGATCTTGACAGCATGCGGTCCGAGTTCCTTGGCCAGGCGATCAAGGTAGGGCGCCGCCGTCTTGATAAAGCCCGACTTGTCGACGTCGGTCACCACCTTGACGCCGATGGACTTCAGCCTGTCGGCCGACTGATGCTCGAGTTCGAGCGACTTCGCGGGTTGGGTGCGTCCGACCTCGTCGGCCGCCGTTGTCACCCATTTCCTCTGGTCGGTGCTCAGGCTCTTCCACAGCTTGTCGCTGATCCAGACAAAATTGTTGTTGGCCTCGTGCTCGGTCATGGAAAGGACGGGCGCGACTTCGTAGTGCCTGTTGACGAGATACACGTTGACGCCGTTCTCGGCCACGTCGACAACGCCTGTCTGCAGCGATGTGTAGACACTGCCGAAGGGCATGTGCACAGTCTGTGCGCCATAGGCCGGGAACATCGCGTCCTCGGTGGCCGTGGCCTGCACTCTCACCTTCAGCCCCTTCATGTCCTCGAGCTTGCGGATCTCCTTCTTGCTGTACATGTTGCGCAAGCCCAGCGTGATGACGGCCATCACATGCCCGCCCTGCACGGTGTCCTCGACCATGTCCTTGACCGCCTGCACGACCTTCGGATCGGCGAGCGAGTTCTTCAGGTGCTCTTCAGAGCGGAACAGGAAGTGCAGGGACATCACGCCGGCCTGAGGCGAGAGAGTCGCGGCGTTCGCCGCCGAGGTGATGCAGAACTCGATGTCACCGGCCTTCATCAGCTGCAACACCTGCGGCTCCTGGCCGAGCTGAGCGCCCGGATACTGGTCAATTAGCATCGTGCCTTTGCTGAGCTCCTTGAGCCGTTCGGCAAAGATATCGCCCGCGATGCTGTAGCCGGTGTTGCGCGGCTGGTCGTAGGCAAAACGGTAGTGCTTGACCTCCTGCGCCCAGTTCGGCGATGACCACGAGGCAGCGGCCACGGTAAGTGCAAAGAAGCCCACCCATTTCAATGATCCGCGCATGTCGTCTCCAAACTGGTTGCCTGAGAGCGGGCAAAGTCTAGGAGTTCTGACGGGCATTCTGGGAGAGGGTCAGCCCTCGGTCGGGCTCATCCGGCGATCATTTCGAATTGCCCCTGATCACGCTCATGCTGCGTTCGCAAGTTTGCTTCTAGCGCCTCGCGAGCCGGTCCGAATGCCAGCCACGCGTCCTCAGCATGTCAACCGATCAAGGCGTCCAAGTTCAACGCATGGACCTTGCCCAACCAAAGAGCAGAGTCCCGGTGGTCGCGCATCTCGTCGGCGGTGTTGGGATGCACGAACACGTCCAACGCGCCATGGTTCAGCGCGAGCCAGCCCACAACATGCGAAAAGCTGCCCATGGAGAACGCCAGCTGGTAGCTCCACATCGGATGTGGGCCGACCGGCTTCTCGTGAAAGCGACCCATCTCTATCCGGCCGGCCAACTCGATGAGGATGGTCTCGCGCAGTGCCCAGGCCGCTTCCCTGCTCGAGGCGTCGAAATACACATGGGCATGCCAGCTGTCGATGACGGACGGATGTAGAGATTTCATCTTCGCCCGATGCTACGCGCCTCCGGTCCGCAGTCGAGCCCAAAACTGCTACTTCGCCGACATCGCAGGCAGCGCGTCGACGGCGCCGGGGCTGTGCGCCGCAGAAATCTTCGCACCGTGGATTTGGCATAGCCTTGTTTGCGCAGCTCACGCAGCGCACGTGCCGGCTCTTCTTCGAGCGTGGAGAGGAAGAGCGGGTCCGCGCCCCGCCTGCTTGACCTTCAGGGCCGCGGCCAAGAAGTCTACGTGCAACGGCTCGGTCGGCACGTCGACGACGACCTTGATCCCATCGGCGGCGAGCGCTTTCAACCTAGCGTTGCCACGCTTCACCGTCTTCAACGAGCATGTCGATGCGCTGCGCAACCGTGGCCCATCGTGACCAACGGCGTCAACGACATGGTGCTGGACAACTGGGGCTTCATCTAGCCTCTGGACGCCCGAACGGAAGCTGAGCTCGTACGGCCCGAGCAGCATCAGCTCCGTCAACTTTCAACTTCGTGAACACCTTGAAGTTGTTTGGCACCGATTGTGACCTTCGGCCGCGGCGTGCGTGGCTTCAACGTCTATGTCGGCACCGTCAATCTGGCCGAGTTCGAGCGTATGACCACCTCAGACGGTCCACTGACGCTCGAAATCGTGCGCCACGAACTTCTCGACGAGGAAGTCGACGAAGCAGCGCACCTTGGCAGGCAGGTGGCGCCGCGTGGGGGTACGGAATGTTGATCGTCAGTCGCTGCAGTTCCCACTCTTTGAGAAGACGAACCAGGCGACCGGCGAGCAGGTCGTCGTGGATGATGTAAGTGGGCTGCATCAGGATTCCCAGGTGATGCTGCGCTGCGGCCCGCAGCACCTGGCCGTCGTTGGCTTCAAGGACGCCGCGCACGTAAACTGTCGAGACGAGGGTGCCGCAGGTGAAACGCCACTCATGGGGAAGGTTGGCCAGCTTGTAGACCAGCAGTCGATGCCTGGCCAGCTCGTCGGGCGAACGAGGCGTGCCGAATCGCTCGAGATACGCGGGCGAGGGCGCAAGCACCCGCTGCGTCTGCGCCAGGCGCCGCACGGTGATCCCGGACTCGCTTTCGAACTCGCGATTGCGAATGGCCACGTCGATGCCACTCTCGAGTAAGTCGGTATATAGAGATTCGAGGTCTCGACTTTGAGGCGCAGATCGGGGTAGCGCTTTTTGAACTCGGCCAGCAAAGGCGCGATCACCATCATGGAGAACGAGTGTGAGGCCATCACGCGAAGTTGTCCGGTGGGCTTTAGCGCGGCGGGGACCCGATGGACGCCGCGTTACACGAGGACTGGCTGGCCCGTCCAGCGGACTGGCGCGCGTGCGCGGTATCTCCGAGGCCCACTTTGCGCGTTCGTTCAAACAGGCGTTCGGCGTCCCGCCGCATCGGTCGCCGGATGGCGGGGCGATATAGCCGGGTCCTCAGAAACGGGAGTCCCAAGGTGTCGAAGTGGTTGGTTTGTACGTGCGAGATCAGGACGAAGCGCTCGCGTTCTATGTGGAGAAGCTCGGGTTCCGCGTCCACATGGACGTGGGCAACGGCGACTGTCGCTGGCTCACGGTGCAGCACCCGGACCAGCCGTCGTTCCAGCTCGGCCTGTTCACCCCCGGGACCGCCAGCGCTCGACGCGGACACGGCGCAAACGCTGCGAACGATCGTAGCCAAGGGCGCGATGCCGCTCCTCGTGCTGACCGTGGACGACTGCCGCGCTGCCCATGACCCGATTCAGGCACGAGGAGTGGAGTTCACACAGGAACCCGTGGACCGCTACGGCACGGTGGACGCCGGCTTCCGCGACCCGTCGGGGAACGAATGGAAGATGATCCAGGCGCGTCGCTGAGGCAGGTGGGGAGCACGTGCTTAGTTGCGCCTCAGTAGGACTGGGCAACAATGGAAAGCAACACAGGGGCAGGAATCATGAAGAAGAGCAAATCGACGGGAGCCGAGTCTCCATCTGAGCTGATAGACGCGAAGATTGAGGGTCTGGCTGATTGGAGGGGCGAGATGCTCGGCCGGCTCCGCGCACTGATCAAGGAAACAGTCCCCGATGTGATCGAGGAATGGAAGTGGGGCATTCCAGTCTGGTCGCACGAGGGGCTGATATGCACCGGCGAGACCTACAAGAAGGTTGTGAAGACGACCTTCGCCAAAGGAGCCTCCCTAGCGGACCCTTCGGGCCTCTTCAATTCCAGTCTCGAAGGCAACGTCAGGCGCGCCATTGACTTCCACGAAGGCGACAAGCTGGACAAGAAGGCTTTGAAGGCCCTCATTCTGGCCGCCGTGGCCTTGAACAAGGCGTCGGGAAATTGACCGCTGCTGTGCGATTGAGCAGGAATGAGTTCAACTGCCCCGGCTGCCGAACATCTTGCTCGCGAATCCCAAAGGAGCGCTGGAGCCTTTGCTCCACAGGTCTTGCTTCGCGCTCAGCGCATGGCACACCAGCCTCGAAAGGCGGCGAAATGACCGCCGGTCCGCCCCTCGACAGAGTTGCCGATACGACGAGCCGCGCTCATCGCCTGGTCGCTGCCTTCGGACCTGCGATGGACCCGTAGTGTCGACACCGCATCGAGCAATCCGCTGAAACTTTAGCGGGCGACCTGTCGGCGTTCGTTCACCGGTGCTCAACGGCGCCGATGTCTAACCGTCATCGCTCCGACCCTGAGTTCGGTATGCCGGCAACCTCGTCGTCGATGGCCCGCTGCACGGCGCGGTAGAACGCCTCTCGTGCCGCGCTGGCGACCCGGTCGGTCGCTCCTGCGCCCCAGTCGGCGTTGGAGGCGATCACGATCTTGCGCTTCGGGTCAATGAAGATGCCTTGACCAAAGATGCCGCGTGCGGCGAATGAGCCGTCGGTGTACGTCCACCACAGGTAGCCGTAGCCGCGTCCGGACTGGCCAATACCGGTACGCTCGGTCGTGGCGTCGGCCAGCCACCCTTCCGGCACGACGCTTTTCCCGTCGACGCGGGCACCGTTCAGGAGGAAGAGCCCGAAACGGGCAAAGTCTCGCGAGGCGGCCTGGATGCAGCAACCGCTAATCTCCTTTCCAGTGCGGCTGAGTATCCAGGTGGCCTGCTGCTCCATGCCGGCTGGCACCCAGATCTTTTCCGACAGGTAGGTCGATAAAGGCTTCTTCGTTGCCTGGCTCAACAGGACGCCGACGAGATTGGTCTCGCCGGTGCTGTAGTGCCAACGCGTTCCCGGCGTCACCTCGCGAGGCAGACGCCGCATATAGCTCACGAGTGCGTCGACGCCCTCCTCGGGCCTGTGATTGTTGAACCGCGCCACGTCCGAGTTCGGGTCGGCGTAGTCCTCGTTCCACCGGACTCCCGAGGTCATGGTCAGGAGCTGGCGGACGCTGACGTCCTCGTAGGCCGAGCCCTTCATCTGCGGGATGTAGTCGCTGACCTTGTCGTCCATGCTCCGGATGTAGCCGTCTCGGATCGCAGCGCCCACCAAGGTCGACGTGATGGACTTGGCCACGGAGAAGCTGGTCCAGCGTCCGCCGCTGTCGAAGCCCAGGCCATAGCGTTCGAGGCGCAACCTGCCATCGTGCACGACAAGCAGCGCCGCGCTGCGCTGGCCTGCCATGTACGCGTCGACGTCCAAGGCCAGCTTCAACGGCGGCCCCACCGGCAGCGGCAGCGGGGTGCCGCCGACCGGCACAACCTTCGACTTGGCCAGAACGGGCAGCCGATCGAGCGCCCGAAATGCCGCGTCGCGCTGCGGCTGACTCCAGAAAAGAACGTCGCGGTTGGATGGCAGCGTCGCCAGCAGGCCGCGCGTTTCCGTGTCGAGACTGAACCAACCAGTGAACCCGGTCACAACAAGAGCGGCAAAAAGCCCCAGCGCAATCCTTTTGGTTTTCATCGCAGTATTCCGGAACGACAGTGACGACACACCAGATTGAACACCGATTTGCCCGTCCTGCGAGAGCATGTCCCCTCGCTGCGACTGGCGGATGTCGGCAACCCTTTGACTCAAAAGAGCGCTCTGGGGCGATGGCGCAAGTTCGTTGATCGACTCTCTGCAGCCATTATGAGAAGACCCCAGTTTTGAGAAGTTCGAGGCTTGCGAGCGCGTAGATCACCTAGTACGCAAGTCGTTTGACGCGCTCGGGCCCTTTTCATAATCACAGTGTCTTCAGGAACTCCAGCAGCGACTCGGTGGTCCTGAAGCGCGTTGCAGGCGTGTTGGGGTCCTGCAACTTGGCCAGCACCTTCTCCTTCATGGCGAGGTCGGCTTAGACATACTGGTGCGTGGTGGTCGGTCTCTCGTGGACGAGCCCTGCGCAATTCCCTCGATGGGCTCGCCGGACTGATGCAGATGCATGGCCGTCGTGTCGCGTCGGGAGCGTTCGTTCTCACGTCGGTTGGCACGCCCCTCGGTTGCGGCCCTTGCTCTTGGCCTGGTACAGACAATTGGTCGGCAGCGCGGATCAGTTCTCGGCTCCTTGCTTGGCATGCATGCTCCTTACGGTCATGCTATGCCTCGCACACAAACATCAGGACAGGCTCGGGTCGGGCGAGGTCGTGCCGCCGACCCGCCTCACCCAAGAGTTCACGCCATCGGATCAACCTTCGTAGCGTTCGACCGTTCCTGTGTCTCGAATTGCCGCCGTCGCTGGATCGACCCCAAACTCACGCTTTGCCCGTCGCTGTCGCAGCAAATCCCAACATTGATCGAGTTGCTCTTCAACGTGCTTGAGGCGCTCTGTGTTCAATCCGGCTTTTCCAGGCTCGGATCGCAGCCGATGCTCCTCCGAGACCAGAGTCGCGATGTGTTCAAGAATGGACTTGTCGCTCATGCTGGCTCTCCCGACGTTTCGATCCCGGTAGCCTACGCCGAACGGACCAAGGTCGCACTGACTGGGAGCTTCCAGTCCGGTCGGATGAAGTGGCAGGTATAGCCGTTCGGGATGCGCTCGAGATAGTCCTGGTGCTCCAGCTCGGCTTCCCAGAACGGCCCCACCGCAGTGACCTTGGTCACGATCTTTCCGGGCCACAGCCCTGAGGCATTCACGTCGGCGATCGTGTCTTCGGCGACGCGCTTCTGTTCCTCGCTCGCATAGAAAATCGCCGACCGATAGCTCGCGCCCGTATCGTTGCCTTGCCGATTGCGCGTGGTTGGATCATGGATCTGAAAGAAGAACTCGAGCAGCATTCGATAGCTGATCTTCGCAGGATCAAACACGATCTCGATGGCTTCGGCGTGCGTCCCGTGATGCCGATACGTCGCGTTCGTGACGTCACCGCCCGAATAGCCCACTCGCGTCGAGATCACACCGTCAAATCGACGGATCAGGTCTTGCATGCCCCAGAAGCAACCGCCCGCCAGAACCGAACGTTCGTGACTCATCTGATGTTCTCCACTTGGTCAAAATAGGCGCCATCGCCTTGCGTTTCCACGTCGTGCTGATGAATGAAACGCAGCGAGGCCGAGTGATGCAGTATCGCAAGCCGCCGCGATACTGCCGGGTGCCGGCGGCAAAGGCCTGCGAGGTGGGCTGTCGCCGTGCGTCGAGCGAACCTCCGTTCGAATCATGCCGTGCTCGGTGTCCCGAAGCTCGTTGATATGCGCAGCCTCGATTGGCTTCGTGATGCTCAGCTAGCCGCGACCCGACGCGTACCAGTCGGAGACGCGAACAGCGGCTCACCCGGCGCGAAGTCGACGTATGTGCCAGGCTCGTCGTTCTCGAGATACTCGCCTGTTCCGGAGCGCTCGGTCGCGCTGCGTCACGCGGAACTGCTCCGACGACGGCGCCGCAATGGCCTCGGAAGTATTGCGACAGACGGATATGCGATTTCCTTCTATTTGTTGGCCGCTGGTGGCGGCGTGAACCCACAGGTTCAAGATCAGAGAACCAGCGAAACAATCTGCGCGGCCCGTAAGGCCCCTGATTGACGCGACTTCTCGCGTCCGCGCTCGAGTCTCACCAACGTAGGGATGCTTCGGATCCCGAAGCGGCCCGCGGTCTTCGGGTTGTCATCGCTGTTGACCTTGACAAGAATTGCGCAGCCCTTCAATTGCTTCGCGGCGAGATCGAACTGTGGCGCCATGCCTATGCAGGGACCACACCACGGCGCCCAGAAGTCCACCAAGATCGGCAACTCGGTTTGCTGGGTGAACGCTTCGAAGTCCGCATCGTTCAACTCGACAGGTGCACCATCGAGCAACGCGGCCCCGCAACGTCCGCACGACGGACCGTCAGCAAGACGCGATGCAGTCACGCGATTGGTGGCCCGACAGCCGGAGCAGGCGATGTTCAGGTTCGGCGATTCCATGGGCGCAAGATGAAGGCGCAGAGAGTGATCTCAAGGTGGACATCGCCGGCATTTCTGGATCTCCGCGTGCAGCACCAGGATCGGAGAATCTCGCGCAACGCGCGCTGCATCTGGTCGTCGATCCGATCGTTCCCTCGCCGCAGGCCAGGCGACACGGACGCAGAGTGTCATTCCAACTATGGTGCGATGCAGTAAAACAACATGCACTTCTGGCACTTTGGCAGTAGGATCGGTCATGTTGCAGTGCAGCAAATCTCCCACAATGCAGCGGAGCATGCAATCTTGATTAGGGAACATCACCCCGCCGAGCGCGCCTGAGCCTGCAGTTGCAGCGTGAGAGAGATGCCGTCGTCGTGTTTCGCAGCAAGGTCTCAGGCTGAGTTCTGCGTCGCACCGATTCCTTCTTGATGGAGACGACTCGTGCGCAAGCGATCCTCATTCTGGCCCGAAGAGCGCCATCTGTTTCGCGATGGCGGACGGCTTCGCAGGGCAGCACCCTGGATCGTGCTGGCACTGGCATTGGGCGCAGCCATGTTGATGGTGAGCGTATGGCGCGTCCCGTCGATTTGAGCGCGATGCTTCGATCGAAGAAGAGAGCACTTCGACGCGTTTTAGAAACTGCAGCGAACAGCGCCTAGCGGGCGAAGAAGCTATGCTTTGCTGCACCGCATCAACGTGCGGCAGGAGCCAGCCATGGACAACGTGCAGCTACCCATTCAGTTGGCTCCCCAGAGCCTAAGCCAACCCATCCTTCCCGGGTGGCAGTTGAGCCTCTTCAGTGTCAACGTCGGCGCATCGTCAGACGCTGAAATGGAGAAAGCCGCGATCCAGAAGGTCGGGAGCTATGGCAAACAGATCGGCCACCTGGCCGAAGCGCTCGAGATCGTCATCAAGCATCAGAAACTGCTCGAATCAAAACTGTTGTCCGAAAAGCAGAAGGACGTGCTGCAGGTCTTTCTCGGAGACGTTTCAACGGCACGCTCAGTGAAGGCAAAGTCGGTCGTGACCTGACCAATTCGAGCGACCCTCGACCTTACCGAAATTGCAGTTACGGCTCTCGGACCGCCCCGTGGAAAGCAGTCAGTTCGCCCCCTGCGTTCCGCGAGGCGACCGCTCGGCCGGGAAACCACCTGCCAGAAACGAGATTCATGTTGGACAAAGAAGAGCCCGAGTCGTTGACTGGCCGAATTGTCACCTGGGGCTGTTCGAGGCAGTCTGACGACCGACAGGCTCAGAGCGCGAGCCACCGTCACCACTTAACGCGCAAAGCGCCACGAATTTAGGGCTCGCTGGTGTCACTCAGCTTGGCAAACTGCGAGCGCAGCGCGTCATCAACATCGCCGACAAACGGCGATACGTGCTCGCGATGGACCCGCACGGCCCACATCACCCGCTGGAGCACGTCGTCATCGCCGGGAAATGTCTCCAACACTGCGGCCGGTACGTGTGGGACCATATCGAGCAACAGCGCGGTCATGTCCTGAAGCTGGTAGACAGCGCCGTTCAAGGTGTCCACTGCGACACCTTGCGGCAACCTCAGTAGCGCACTCCCTTCGTCACCCTCGTGCGCAGACTCCCGCGGCGCGGTGCCCAGCGACTCGCCCAAGCACATGATGGCATCTGGCTCGTCTGACCCATCCAGGGCGAGCCCCAGACCCAGATAGTCCAGGGCGGCACTCAAATCATGCAGCGCCATCGGGTCAGGCATCACGCTGCTCGGCACCACATCGAATTCCGCTGCCCACCCCATTTTGCCGTACACGACACTGCGCTCTACTGTCTCGTTCGGCAACGCCCATGGGTTCGGCCAGCACTCTCTGTCGCGCGGTTTGAGCCCGTGCGCTTCGAGCGCGTAATCGTCGACGAGTTGTTCGGCCTCCGAGCTTGAGAAGATTGCGAGCGGGATCTGTCGGCGTACGAGCGGCAGCAAGGCGTCGTCGGCCAGCAGCGTATCCAGGTGCAGTGAGAACGCCGGTGAAAAGAGGACACAAAGGTCAGGCGTGGGCTGCCGGCCCGTGGCGATGTTTGCCGGCAGTTCCATGAGCGTCCCAGGAAAGATCTCTGCAGGCCTCAGGTCATTCACGGCCAACCAACCGCGGGTACGCAAGTGTCGATCGAGGGCGTCTTCCGTTAATGGCGCCACGTCACTGCGCCCGCCTACCGCACTTGCCAAGCTTTGGCACAGAGCGCTGCCCTGCAAGGTGACACGGACTTGCATACCCGGTCGGCCCAGAAGCCAGGGGATGAACTGAAACCAGCGCCCGCGGTCCAGCGCCTGAAATTCGATGGCGTTGACCACGAGGATGCTGAGCTCGGCGCGCGCAGCCAGCCGCGGTGCGTGCTGAAGAATCCACACCGCGACACTCGCCGCGGGAACCATCAGAGAGCAAAAGTTGGCCTGGGTGACGACGCTGAGTTGCGGGTACGCCGCCACGGCGGCGCGCTGCAGGTGCCGCCAGGTACGGTGCTGGTGAACCGGCGCAGACGGGCGGAGCGAAATGGGCGGAATTGAAATCGACATATCTCGGTATGGACGACCTGCGGCCGCTGCTGTCTCGCGAGGATGCCGACGTTCCGGCTCAGGCGAAGGTGTTGAGGTTCGTCCCGACGGTCCCCGATGTTGCCAACACGGGTTGCGGCAGCGAGGCAATCAGCTGCGCCGCGCCTGTCGCCTGAAAGTCCAGAGCCTTCTTCAAGACCGATACCGCTGCTGTGCCCTGTACGGTGCTCAAGTCGGCGGAGCTGGCGTTGGCGACGGTGGAGCTGTTCACGGAGTCCATGAGGTACCTTTAGATTGCTAGGGTTTGGGTCAGTTGCTCAGCCGGGCGTGTCCAAGAGCGTTCCGGCCATCTTGTCGCTTGTCTTGACAACGTCAGCTTCGCGAGGAATGAGGTGTTCGGCTGCAGCATGTCGACCATGTCGATCGCAACGGCATCGCCGGACACAGGAGCCTGCCGACATCGAACGCAAAAACAGACAGCGCGGTCTGCGCGGCATTCACGCCGGAAAGACTGATGGACGAAATGGAGGACATCGCCGGTACCATATGACTGTGTTTTCGGCAAACGTCTCGCCACCTTTAGCTCATCCTTTCAACTCGACAACGCGCTGGCGGATTCGTCCTGGCAAGGCACCAGATCTCGTCCGTGACAGGTCGCGCCAACGCGGTCGGAGCGCCACAGATGCGTGCGAAGTCCTTCGCTCGCCGGGTCCAGGCCATGATCAGGCCGAACACGCGCGATTAGCCTGCTCCGGCCCTTCGGCGGGCATCGTCGTCCGTCTCGCCGCACTTCAACGTCGACGCATTCGCAGCTGGCCTGGTCGTCAATTCACTGCTGTCGTTGACCCAAGCCGGCGGGCATTTCTCCGCGGCCAGATTGCTCAGTGCCGCCTCGAATGCCGCAGAGCCGACTGCACTCAACTGACAACCTTTGCCGCTCACTTCGACTCCGAGCGTCAACGCGTGCGTTTGTCGCTTCAAACAGGGTTCTCACACAGCCTCGGACGTGAGCCGGTACTCGCCCGCCGAGACCGAAAGATCGGAGTCAGCGTGAAGCTGTCGGTCATCCAGTCGAGGTGAGCAGCAGCTCGTGGCCGCGAGCAGAAACCTGCGCTACAGCGGTGCCATGAAGTAGCGCTTCAATCCCGCCAGGATCATCTCGACCGCGATCGCGGTCAGCACCAAGCCCATCAGCTTCTCGAGCGCCGACACCACCGAGTCGCCTAGCAGGCGGCGGATGCGGTCGCACATCAGGAGCGCCACGCCCGACACCACCATCGCGGCGGCGAGTGCGCCGACCCACGACAGCATACGGTCGGGTTGGCGCGACGCTAGCAGCAGCACCGTCGCCATCGCCGACGGCCCGGCCAGCAGCGGCACCGCGAGCGGGAAGATGAAGGGCTCGCGCCCCTCGGGCACGCCGTAGACGCCGCCCTCGTGGCTGAAGATCATGCGCATCGCGATGATCAGCAGGATCACGCCACCGGCGACCTCGAGCGAACGCTCGGATAGGCGCATCACGTGCAGAAAGCCCTCGCCCAGAAACATGAACACGGCGAGCACGCCGAACGCGATGCTGACCTCGCGCACCGCGACCCAGGTGCGGCGCGCCGGCGGCACGTCGCGCATGACCGGGATGAACACCGGCAGGCTGCCAAGCGGGTCCAGCACCAGCAACAGCAGGATGAAGGCGGAGAGAAGGCTGTGGTCCACGCCTGTCAGGCCGGCGTCGCGGGCGCAGGCGGTGCCGGTATCGCGTGCATCACGCGTTGCGGGAACGGGATCTCCACACCCTGCGCGTTCAGCAGGTCGAGCACCGCGAGGTTCACGTCCGAGCGCACATTGCCCTGCCCGTTCTCGGGATCAGCGATCCAGAACGCGATGTTCAGGTTGATCCCGTCGGCCGCGAACTCGGCCAGCTGCACGCCTGGCCCGGGCTCGGCCAGCACCCGGGGCACACGCCGCACCACCGTTTCGAGCTGCGCCTGCAGCGCGCGGATGTCGGTGCCGTAGGCGACCTGCACGGCGCTATTGATCGAGACCTTCTGGTCGGCCAGCGACGAGTTCTCGACGCGCTGCGTTATCAGCATCTCGTTCGGCACGATGGATTCGCGGCCGTTTAGCGCGCGAATCACCGTATAGCGGGTGCGGATGTCGCTGATGCGCCCCTCGAAACCATCAACTTTGACCATGTCACCGATGCGCAGTGATCGTTCGGCAAGGATCACGAAGCCGCTGACGTAATTGGCCGCGATCTTCTGCAAACCGAAGCCCAGACCCACGCCGATCGCACCGCCGAGTACCGACAGCGCGGTCAGGTCGATGCCCACCGCCGTTAGCGCGAACAGCAGCCCCATGAACAGGAGCGCCGCGCGCACGATGTTGGCAGCCATTTTGCGCATCGACAGCGTGTTGCCGGTGCCGTGCAGCAGCTTCTTTTCGATCGCGGCCGAGACCCATAGCGCGAGCATCATCACGAGGCTAGCGGTGAGCGAGCCTTCAACAACATTGCGCAGACTCATGCGGCTGGTGCCGACCTTCCAGCTCACATCGTCCATTGCGTCCATCACGATCGGCAGCACACCGGTCACCCACAACACGACCGCGATCCAGGCCAGCCACGAGATGCTGCGCTCGATCACCCGCACCCAGCGCAGGCCGGGGAAGGTGACGCCGAGCACACGCACGCTCAGGCGAATGACGACGAGCGAGAGCAGGATCGGCACCGCCAGCTTGAACACTGCGGCGCGCACCGTGCCGGCCAGCGCCAACTTGGCGGCGAAGGCGAGCGCCAGCGCGAGCACCGGGAACAGCACGCCGTCGAAGATGCGGCGGCCGAAGATGACCGAGGCTTCGGGCACCGTCGGGCCGCGAATCAGCCGCACCACCGTCCAGGCGACCGCCAGGCAC
>JANYBE010000030.1 GCA_025360945.1 Rhizobacter sp.
GAGTTGCCCACCGCGTCGGTCGGCCGGTACGTCGCAAGCGCCGACCAACCGCCGCCGTGGACAACTCTTCACCGATGCCAGACCCGCAGGGGCTCCACTTAGGAAATCAGTTCCTCTGTTCGGACAACCGGGGCCACCTCACCGGTCGATATCGTCAATCCCCTCCACGGGAGGGCCATGGCACAAAAGTCTAGGTGCCATCCTCACTCAAGGCCACGTTAAGTGTTCGGTGTCGGTGACTGCTTTCGACGCCGTTCAAAGTCGGTTCAGCGTCCGAATCAGATCGATCAAGAAGGCAAGCAGACAGTCAGATCTGGCCCGGACTCGACTCTCGGTCAGACGCCGCGATGACGGACGATTGCCTACGGTCAAGCGCCACCACAATCTAGAGCGCCCAACCCGCAATAGAAGGACGTCAAATGCTTCCCATCTTTCACATGGTCCCCGGCGCTCCCACCCCGGTGGCTCCCTTCAGTCATGCCGTCGAAGCCGATGGTTGGTTCATCGTGACGGGTCAGATGCCGACTGATCCGAACGACGACGGCGCGGCACTGCCGCACGGTATTGAGGCTCAGACAGGACGCGTCATGGACAACCTGATCATTGTCCTGAAGGGACTGGACTTAGGACTTGAACACGTGGTCGGTGTGCGTGCCTATTTGACTGAGTTCAAGCGCGATTACGCAACCTTCAATGCGGCCTATGCGAGCTACTTCCCGAATGATCGTCGGCCCGCTCGGACTTGCATTGGAGTTACGGCGCTGGCCCGGGATGCCTGCGTCGAGATCGATCTGATCCTAAGGCGAGATTAGGCCATCGCCTCGTGCCCCGCGGCAGCTCAGATCTGATGTAGCTGCCTGCGCACGGCTCGGCCGTTCACGTTGAGCCGCTGGGTCAGTGAAGTCAACTGGACCGGCTCATTGCCAGCCGGCTACCTCGTACGCTGAACGTCGCTTTCCGATGAAAGCGGTCGTTCAGCGGGTCGCGAGCGAAGTCCCTCAGTCTTGCAGAGACATTCGTCGAGATCTTCCGTGTGACAGCTCACGGCCGAGTGCTGGCAGCCGGGAATGGCCGGTTTCGAGAAGGCTAGGTTGCGAATGGTACTTGCTGCGGCGCGCGGATTGCGGCTCTCAAAAACGACCGAACGTCCGTAGAAAGTGCAGCGAATTCTGCGAATCGAGTCCAGCGAATTCCGGAAGATTCCAGCGATTTCGGTTCCCTCTCGACCACCATCATCAGACGTCAATGTTCCCCGCCCTGAGCGCGTTGCTCTCGATGAAGTTGCGCCGTGGCTCGACCTCGTCGCCCATCAGCATCGTGAACACGCGATCGGCCTCGATTGCGTCGTCGATCTGCACGCGCAGCAAACGCCGCACGGTTGGGTCCATCGTCGTTTCCCAGAGCTGCGCCGGGTTCATTTCACCGAGGCCTTTGTAGCGCTGGCGTGCGACGGCGCCTTCGGCCTGCAGGATCAGCCAGGCCATCGCCTGGCGGAAGTCGGCGACGCGCATTTCCTTTTGCTTCTCGCCCTCGCCGCGCTTGACGACGGCCCCTTCGCCGACCAGTCCGCGGAAGGTCTTGCCCGCACCACTGAGGGCTTCGTAGTCGGCACCGTGCACGAAATCGGCGGTGATTACGCTGCTTTTCACATTGCCGTGGTGCATGCGACTGATACGCAAGATGTGCTTGTCCACGCGCGCGTCGAACTCGGCCGTAACTACGGCATCGTGCAGCGCGGCCTTCAGCGCGTTCGCCGATTGTTCGGCGGCTTCGAGCGTATCGATATCGAGCTCGAGGCCGTTGGCCATCGCGCGCAAGGCCTCGACGTCCATCCAGTTCGACAGGCGCTCGACGACGTTCTTCGCGAGCACGTACTGGCGCGCTAGCGCCTCGAGCGCATCGCCCTGCAGCAGCGCGGCGCCCGGCACGCCTGTGTCGAGCTTGGCGTCTTTCAGCGCGACCTTCAACAAATAGGCATCGAGTTCGTGGCCGTCCTTCAGGTACTGCTCTTCCTTGCCGAGCTTGACCTTGTACAGCGGCGGCTGCGCGATGTAGATGTGGCCGCGCTCGACCAATTCGGGCATCTGGCGAAACAGGAAGGTCAGCAGCAGCGTGCGGATGTGCGCGCCGTCCACGTCCGCGTCGGTCATGATGATGATACGGTGGTAGCGCAGCTTGTCGGGATTGAAGTCGTCGCCGCCCATGCCCTTACCGATGCCGGTGCCCAACGCTGTGATCAGAGTCAGGATTTCATTGCTCGTCAGCAGCTTTTCATAGCGTGCCTTCTCGACGTTCAGGATCTTGCCGCGCAGCGGCAGGATCGCCTGGAACTTGCGGTCGCGCCCCTGCTTGGCCGAGCCGCCGGCCGAGTCGCCCTCGACAATATAGATCTCGCATAGTGCCGGGTCTTTCTCCTGACAGTCAGCGAGCTTTCCTGGCAGCCCCATGCCGTCGAGTACACCTTTGCGGCGCGTCATCTCGCGCGCCTTGCGAGCGGCTTCGCGGGCGCGCGCGGCGTCAACGATCTTGCTGCAGATGATCTTCGCGTCGTTCGGGTTCTCGAGCAGGTAGTCGGTCAAGGCCTTGCTGACCACGTCCTCGACCGGACCGCGCACTTCGCTCGACACCAGCTTGTCTTTCGTCTGGCTGCTGAACTTAGGCTCAGGCACCTTTACGCTCAGCACGCAGCACAGGCCTTCGCGCATGTCGTCGCCGGTGACCTCGACCTTGGCCTTCTTGGCCAGCTCATTGTCCTCGATGTACTTGTTGATCACGCGCGTCATCGCGGCGCGCAGGCCGGTCAGGTGCGTGCCACCGTCGCGCTGCGGGATGTTGTTGGTGAAGCAGAGCACGTTCTCGCTGTAGCCGTCGTTCCACTGCATCGCCACGTCGGTCGTGATCGTCGTGCCTTGGTCGCTCTGCTTCTCGCCGGTCGCACCGAACACGGTTGGGTGCAGCACCTTCTTGCCGGTATTGATGAATTCGACAAAACCTTTCACGCCGCCTGCGAACGCGAACGTGTCTTCCTTGTTGTTGCGCTCGTCGATGAGGCGAATCTTCACGCCGTTGTTCAGGAAGCTCAGCTCGCGCAGCTTCTTCGCGATGATGTCGTAGTGGAAGTCGATGTTCGAGAAAATCTCGAGATCGGGCAGGAAGTGCACCTCGGTGCCACGCTTCTCGGTCTCGCCGATGATCTTCATCGGTGAGATCTCGAAGCCGTCGCGCTTCTCGATCAGGCGATCCTGCGGGATGCCTTGTTTGAACTCCATGAAGTGCGTCTGACCGTCGCGGCGCACCGTCAGGCGCAACCACTTGGACAGGCCATTGACGCAGCTCACGCCGACGCCGTGCAGGCCGCCCGAGACCTTGTAGCTGTTTTGGTTGAACTTGCCGCCGGCGTGCAGTTCGGTGAGTGCAATTTCCGATGCCGAGCGCTTCGGTTCGTGCTTGTCGTCCATCTTCACACCGGTCGGGATGCCGCGGCCGTTGTCGGTCACGCTGATCGAGTTGTCGGTGTGGATCGTCACGACGATGTCGTCGCAATAGCCGGCCAGCGATTCATCGATGGAGTTATCGACGACTTCGAAAACAAGGTGGTGCAACCCGGTGCCGTCGGACGTGTCGCCGATGTACATGCCCGGCCGCATGCGCACCGCTTCCAGGCCTTCCAGGATCTGGATACTGCCTT
>JANYBE010000041.1 GCA_025360945.1 Rhizobacter sp.
CTTGCCTTCGCGCTGCAGCAGCTTTTCGACCGCCTCGCGGCCGCGTGCGACGGTCGCGCTTTGCGCGAGCGCGTTGAACCAGGCGCGAACCTTGGTCCGTGAGCGCGGCGATCGCAGGTAGCCAAGCTCGGCGTTGAGCCAGTCGAGCGAGGGCCCGCCCTCCTTCGCGGCCGTGATCTCGACCGTCTGGCCACTTTTCAGGGCGGTGTTCAGCGGCACCATCGCGCCGTCGACCTTGGCGCCGCGGCAGTGATGGCCGAGATCGGTGTGCACGGCGTAGGCGAAGTCGATCGGCGTCGCGCCGGCGGTCAGCTCAACCACGGTTGCAGCGGGCGTGAAGACATAGATGCGATCCTCGACCGCGGCGGATTCGCTCGTCGCCTGCGCGACCGTGTCGCGCTCCCACTCGAGCAGCTGGCGCAATACCGCTTTGCGCGCCTCGGCAACGCGGGTCTGCTGTTCGGCATCAGCGCTGACGCCGGTGTAGCCTTTCGCACCCGCGTCCTTGTAAGCCCAGTGCGCCGCCACGCCGTGCTCGGCATGCTCGTGCATTGCCCGGGTGCGGATCTGCACCTCGACCGCGCGCCCGTCCGCGTCCAGCACGACGGTGTGCAGCGACTGGTAACCATTCGGCTTGGGCCGCTCGATGTAGTCGTCGAATTCGCCCGCGACAGCGCGGAACAGCTCGTGCACGCGTCCGAGCACGGCGTAGCAGCCGGGCACGTCGGACACAATCACGCGTACCGCGCGCACGTCGAGCACCTGCGCAAAGTCGAGCGCCTTGCCCTGCATTTTATTCCAGATGCTGTACAGGTGCTTGGGCCGCCCCTGCACCTCGGCGCGCAGGCCGTGCACCTTCAGGTCATTGGCCAATTGCTGGCCAAACGCCTCGACGCGCTGCTCACGCTCGACGCGCCGCTCGTCGAGGAGCTTGGCCACGCGCTGGTACTGCTCGGGCTCGAGAAAACGGAACGACAGGTCCTCGAGTTCCCACTTGATCTGCCAGATGCCCAGCCGGTTCGCCAGCGGCGCGAACACTTGCAGCGACTCGGCGGCCAGCGCCGGCTCGCACGGCAGCTTCTGGGCGGCGAAGAAGCGCAACGTCTGCAGGCGCGATGCCAAGCGCAGCAACACGACACGCAGATCGCGCGAGAACGCGAGCAGCATCTTTCGCACCCGCTCGGTCTGCTGCACGCGCTGCTCGGGCCCGAGCTGCGCCTCGCGTGCCGCGCGTTGCAGCTGCACCAGCTTGCGAGTGTTCGCGACCAGGCTCGCATACGACGGACCGAAGGCTTTCGCGACCACCTCTTCGGGCTTGTTCAGGTAGTCGCCCGCGTACACCAGGTAGGCGGCCGCGCGCATCGCGGGCGAGGCACCGATGCCCCGCAGTATGGAGGCGACCGCGTCCGCGTGTACCAGCGCGTCCTCGCCGGTGTCGAGCAGCTGGCCGTCGAGCAAGGGTTCGGAGAATGCCCGAGCGCGCGCAAGCCGCGCCGCCTCCTCCGCCACATCGGGGCTCTCGTCGAGCAGTTGAACAATGGCCGACGCGGCAGGGCCGGCGCCTCCCAGGCCGGTCTTCACGACAACAGAAACTCCCGCACCGCGCGCACCTGGTCGTCTGCCACCAGCATGGGCGCGTGGCCGACACCGGCGAACTCTTGCAACCGGGCCTTCGGGCCGCGCTGCGTCATCGCCCGGGCAGTCTCGTGCGTCAGCAGATCGGAGTCGGCGCCGCGCAGCAGCAGCGTCGGCACGCTGATCGCGTCGTAGGCGAGCCAGGTCATCGCTTCGCCGCCCGCGACCATCTCCTGGGTCAGCGCCCTAAATGGCACCGCGATGTTGGGGTCGTAATGCGGCCTGAAGCCGTCGCCATCGGTTCGCAGCATCGGCCGCGTCAGCGCCAGCCACTGCTCGCGCGTGTGCGGGCCGAAGCCCTGCGAGATGCTCCACAAATAATCGGCCGCCTCCTCGAGCGTGTTCCAGCGCATCGGCGCACCGAGGTAGCTGCCGATGCGCTGGATCGCCTCGAAGCGGATCGCCGGCCCGACATCGTTGAGCACGAGGCGCGACACGGGCGACTGTTTCAGCGACGCCAGCGCCAGGCCGATCAGCCCGCCCATCGAGGTGCCGACCCAGTG
>JANYBE010000031.1 GCA_025360945.1 Rhizobacter sp.
CGTCAGCCGCCACTTGGCTCGACCCGAGGTCGCGGGCCGCATCGCCGCCACCAGCACGACCGGCTTGCACGGGGCGAGCACGCGCTGCAGGAAGTAGGCGGTCTCTTCGAGCGTGTCGGTGCCATGGGTGACGACGATGCCGCAGACCTCGGGTCGAGCCAAGTGGCGGCTGACGGCTTCGGCCAGTGCGCGCCAGACCGCGAAGCCCATGTCCTTGCTGTCGATCTGGGCGACTTGCTCGACTTCGATCGGCAGCTCGGCAAGCGCCGGAACGGCGAAGATCAACTGCGCGGCGCCGAGTTGTGCCGCGCTGTAGCCGAGGTTGTCACCGGCGCTCGCTGCGGTGCCCGCGATGGTGCCACCGGTGCCAAGCACGACGACGATGGACGGGTTGCTTTGCATTTTTTTCGAAGCTGGATGAAAATACAGGTACTGGATGGATCGTCAGCGGAATTGCCAAGTCCCGCTGACACCATCCGCTCCAAGGAAGCCCAGTGTACGAAGCGCCCAAACTCACCGATCGCCAGCAGCAGATTCTCGACCTGGTGCAGAGCGCCATCGAGCGCACCGGTGCACCGCCGACGCGCGCCGAGATCGCCAGTGAGCTCGGCTTCAAGTCGGCCAACGCCGCCGAGGAGCATTTGCAGGCGCTGGCGCGCAAGGGTGTGATCGAGCTGGTGGGCGGCACCTCGCGCGGCATTCGCCTGCGCTCGGAGACGCTGCGCCAACTCAACCTGCAGCGTGGCAAGCAGTTCAGCCTGCCGCTACCCAGCCTAGCGCAACTCACGCTGCCGCTGATCGGACGCGTGGCGGCCGGCAGCCCGATCCTCGCGCAGGAGCACATCGACCAGACCTACCTGATGGAGGCGAGCATGTTCCCGCGCCGCCCCGACTACCTGCTCAAGGTGCGCGGCATGAGCATGCGCGACGCCGGCATCATGGACGGCGACCTGCTCGCGGTGCAGCGCACCAAAGAGGCAAAGAACGGCCAGATTGTCGTCGCGCGTCTGGGCGACGAGGTCACGGTCAAGCGTTTTCGCCGCACGCGAAACAGCATCGAGCTGATCCCCGAGAACCCCGACTTCCAGACCATCGTCGTGCCCACCACCGGGGCGGACGCCGGCGAGATTCAGTTCGAACTCGAGGGCCTCGCCGTCGGGCTGATCCGCAACAACATACTGATGTGAACGTGATGGCCTCGATCAAGTCCCCGAAAGCTGCGACGGCGGCCGAATGCGAAGTGCTGGAGCAACTGCCCAACATCGGCCCGTCGCTGGCCGCGGACTTGCGCAGCATCGGCATCGACCGCCCAGCCGACCTGCGCGGCAAGGACGCGTTCGTGCTTTACCAGAAGCTGTGCGCCGCCACCGGCCAGCGCCAGGATCCGTGCGTGCTCGATACCTTCATGGCCGCCACGGACTTCATGCGCGGTGCGCGGGCGGCGCCATGGTGGCATTACACGGCACAGCGCAAGGCCCTCTTCGGGCAGGTGTAGTCAGCCCTTGGGCGCGCCAAGGTAGTCCATCTTCCCGAGTTCGACACCGTTGTGCCGCAGCAGCGCATACGCGGTCGTCGCATGAAAAAAGAGATTCGGCAACGCGAAGTGCTTCAGATAGGCCTCGCCCTTCATGATGATTGGGCCGTCGCGGCGCGGCAGCGTAATGTCCTTCTCTTCGCTGCCGTCGATCTTCGCCGCCGGCACTGACTTGACGAAGGCGATCGTCGAGTTGACGCGTTCGCGCAGCTCGGCCAGCGTGGTCTCGTTGTCCTCGAACTTCGGGCCGTCCACACCGGCCAGGCGCGCGACGCAAAACTTGGCGGTGTCGCACGCGATCTGGATCTGCTTCGTGAACGGCAGCATGTCGGGCGCGAGGCGCGCGCTCAGGTACACCGAGGTGTCGAACTTCTTCGCCTCGGCATGGGCCTCGGCCTTGTCGAGCCAGACGGTCACATTGGTGAGCATGCGAACAAAGATCGGCGCACTGGCCGAGTGCATCGTAATGGACATGTTTGTCTCCTGCGGGGAATGGATAGGGGCCGTGCATGCTACCGACAAGCGGCGTGCCGTGCACAATCAAGGTCAAGCCTTCGGACCCGACCCGTACCCCGTGAACATCATCATCCTCGACGACTACCAGGACGCGGTGCGCAAGCTCAAGTGCGCGGCCGTGATGGAGCAGCTCAACGCCAAGGTCTTCACCAACACGGTCAAGGGCATCGGCCAGCTCGCGGTGCGGCTGCGCGACGCCGATGTGCTGGTGCTGATCCGCGAACGCACGCAGTTCCCGAAGCAGCTGCTCGAAAAGCTCCCCAAGCTCAAGCTGATCTCGCAGACCGGCAAGGTCGGCTCGCATGTCGACATCGAGACCTGCACGCGTATGGGCATCGCCGTCGCCGAAGGCGTGGGCTCGCCGGTGGCGCCGGCCGAACTCACCTGGGCCTTGATCATGGCGGCGATGCGGCGCTTGCCGCAGTACGTCGGCAACCTAAAGCACGGCGCATGGCAGCAGTCGGGCCTGAAGGCGGCATCGATGCCGCCAAACTTCGGCCTTGGCATGGTACTCAAGGGCAAGACGCTAGGCATCTGGGGCTACGGCAAGATCGGCAATATCGTAGCCGGCTACGGCAAGGCATTCGGCATGCATGTGACGGTATGGGGCAGCGAATCGGCACGTAACCGTGCGACCGAAGACGGCTTCATCGCCGCGCCTAGCTGCGAGGCCTTCTTCGACGCCTGCGACGTAATCTCGCTGCACCTGCGGCTGCACGACAGCACGCGCGGCATCGTCAAGCACGACGCGCTGACGCGCATGAAGCCGACCGCGCTGCTCGTCAACACCTCTCG
>JANYBE010000067.1 GCA_025360945.1 Rhizobacter sp.
CTGCCGCTGAACAACGGCGCGGTGCCGCCTGACCAGGTCATCGGCAAGCTGCTTTGGGACACGGTGTGGTGGGAGCACACACCCGAGATGCGAGCGCGCTGGCCCGCGCGCCTGCGCGCGGCTGCGCAGGCGAGCGGGCCGCTGCTCAGCGAAGACATGTTCAATTCACCGGCCGGCGAACCCCGCGTTGCCGCCGCGGCGATCACGGCCGTGAAGGACGCAGCCGGCAACGTCGACTGCTTCGTCGTGCAGGGCACCGACATCACCGACCGCAAGGAGGCCGAGCAGCACCGCCAGCAGCTCGAATCGCAGCTGCGCGAGACGCACAAGATGCAGGCGATCGGCACGTTGGCCGGCGGCATCGCGCACGACTTCAACAACATCCTCGGCGCGATCCTCGGCAACCTCGCGCTCGCGCAGGCCGAGCTCGGGGCCGACCACGCGGTGCAGGCCCGGCTCGGTCAGATCCGCAAGGCATCCAGCCGGGCGCGCAGTCTGGTGCAGCAAATTCTCGCGTTCAGCCGCCGGCAGCCGCACGAGCTGGTGCTGCAGCCGCTGCAACCGGTGCTGGAGGAAACGATCGACATGCTGCGCACGACGCTACCGGCCAGCGTCGCGCTGGTTCTTCGCGTGTCCGACGAGCCGCTCTGGGTCAACGCCGACGCGACGCAGATGCAGCAGGTCATCATGAATCTGTGCACCAACGCATGGCACGCGCTGCCGGACTCGCGCGGCCGCATCGAGGTCGGCCTGGCACGCGCGGAGCGACCTCCGCCCCCGTACACCGAGCTCGACGCGCCGCACCCCGACTGGATTCACCTCTGGGTGCGCGACAACGGCTGCGGCATGGACGAAGCGACGCTCGCACGCGTATTCGAACCCTTCTTCACGACCTACGCGCGCGGCGAGGGCACGGGCCTGGGCCTGTCCGTCGTGCACGGCATCGTCGCCGAACACGGCGGCGTCATCACTGCCGAGAGCGCGTCCGGTCGCGGCAGCACCTTCCACGTCGTCCTGCCGATCGCCACCGGCACCGACAACACGCCGCTCCCGCCCGACGAGGTTGCGGACGAGCTGCGCGGTACCGGTCAGCACGTGCTCTACGTCGACGACGACGAGATGATGGTCGTGATGGTGCAGGGCCTGCTGCAACGCGCCGGCTACCGCATCACGGTGTGCGCCGACGCCGCCGGCGCGATCGCTGTGTTGCGCGCCCAGCCGGCCGCGTTCGACATCGTCGTCACCGACTACAACATGCCACGCGGCTCGGGGCTTGACGTTGCGCGTGCGGCGCAGCAGATCCGGCCCGGGCTGCCGATTGTGGTCAGCTCCGGCTATCTCTCCGAAGAGCTGCGTCTGGCTGCCGGGCAGCTCGGCGTGCGCCAGTTGCTGCAGAAGGAGAACACTGTCGAGGAACTCGGCGGCGTGCTGCGACGGGTGCTGGCCTTGCCCGGCGCCGAGGTCTGACACGCTGGTGTACGCTGCACTCCCAACCCAACGACACCCGCCCGCATGACCCCGTCCCGCACCGAGCAAGACGTCCGCATCGATCTCGCCGCTGCCTACCGCCTTGCCGCGCAGCGCGGCTGGGACGACACCGTGTACACGCACATCTCGGCCTCGGTGCCGGGCGAGCCGGGTGTCTACCTGATCAACCCGTTCGGCGCACGCTTCGACGAGATCACCGCGTCCAGCCTGGTCAAGATCGACACGCGCGGCCGGGTCCTCGATGGGTCGGGCGCGCGCGTCAACCCGAGCGGCTTCGCGATCCACGGCGCGGTGCATGGGGCGCGGCCCGAGATCGAGTGCGTAATGCACCTGCACACCCAGGCCGGCGTCGCGCTCGCGATGCTGCCCGGTGGCTTGCAAGCTACCTCGCAGTGGGCGATGCGCCTGCACGGTCGGCTCGGTCGCCACGCCTACGAAGGCCTCGCGTTTGGCGCCGACGAGCAGGCCCGGCTGGTCGCGAACCTCGGCATGCTCGACGGCGTGATCCTCGAGAACCACGGCCCGCTGATCGTCGGCCGCACGGTGGCCGAGGCCTGGATGCTGATGTACGTGCTCGACCGCGCCGCACAGGCCCAGCTCGCCGCGATGGCCGCCAGCGGTGGAAAGGCTCATATCGTCAGTGACGAACTCGCCGCGCTCACCTACCGACAATGGGTGGGCGATGGCCCTGACGACACAAGCGCGCGCGACGGCGACATCGAATGGCCGGCCCTGCTGCGCGGTCTAGCTCGCGCCGACCCCTCTTACCGAAACTGAATCAGGAGATCTCCATGCCCACGATCCGCGTCGAGATGTTCGAAGGCCGCACGGCCGAGCAAAAGCGCGCGCTCGCAAAGGAGCTGACCGAGGCCTGCGTGCGCGCGATCGGCGCGTCGCCCGGCAGCGTCGACATCTTGTTCTTCGACATCGCCAAGCAGGACTGGGCAACCGGCGGCACGCTGTGGAGCGATGTGGCGCCCAAGCCGGCGGGATAGAACGCCGCTTCGCACTCAGTCCGGCGCAGGCGTGATGCCTGCGGCAACGAACGCGGCCCGCGCGGCCGGGCTCGCCAGATGCCGCAGCAAGGCTGGCGCGGCGCCGCTCGTGTCCGGCGCGGCGGATGAGGCCGCCACGTAGCTCGTGAAGCTCTGCAACTCCGCCGGCAGCGGCCCGACGAATTGCAGGCCCTGGTCGCGCAGCAGCAGGATCTCGGTGGTCGCGCCGAGGCCGACTTCGCGGCCCCGGCCGCGCAGCACGTGCGCCATCACCGAGGCGCCGTCGGGGTAGCGCGTGGACTTGGCCTGCAGGTCCAGCCCGAGGCGCTTCAGCAGCGTCTCGAGATACAGGCCAGTCGAGGCGCGGTTGTAGACGACCGACTCGGCCTCCCTCAGCGTGCGCTTGAAGGCCTCGGTGCTCGAGATGTCAGGTAGTGGCTCGCCCGGGCGCACCGCGACGCCGATGCCGACGCGGCCGATGCCCACGCGCTGCGCGGAGTCGCCAGGGATTCGCGCGCTCGCCTGCAGATCGTCGAGCACGCCGGGCGGCGCGATCACCACATCGAACGCGGCCCCCCCGACGACGCGCTCGCGGATCTGCGGTGCGCTGGCGAAGCTGAGCGTCACGCGGTGGCCGCTGGCCGCTTCGAACGCGGCCAGCACCGGCCGCAGCCCGGGTTCGACCGCGCCGGCGCTGAGCACGCGAACCTGCGCCGCGCCCGCTGCCTGCAGGCCGAGCGAGAGCAGGGCGACCAGCGCTGCGGTCATGGTCTTGATCGTCATCACGGCTCCCGCTACACAAAAGCCGCAGCGTATGCGATCCCCCGAGCGCCGTTGAACGCGGCCGCGATCATCTGCGGGAAATCCCTTATCTCCTCCTTCGACATTTTGACTACATTACTTGTATGCAAGCTTGTGATCAACAAGCGACCACGTTCAACCCGATGGAGAAACCCATGCCCCGTTTCCTTCGCTCGCTGTTTGGTCAGGTGGTGCTGGCCCTGGTGGTCGGTGTGTTGCTCGGGCTCCTGATACCCGACTTCTCGATCAAGCTCAAGCCGCTCGGCGACGCCTTCATCAAGCTGATCAAGATGATCATTCCGGTGCTGGTGTTCTGCGTCGTCGTGCACGGCATTGCCGGTGCCGGCGACCTGAAGCGCGTCGGCCGCGTCGGGGTGAAGGCGCTGGTGTACTTCGAAGTCGTCACCACGGTTGCGCTCGGGCTCGGCCTGTTGCTCGCGTTCGTGTTCCAGCCCGGCGCGGGCATGAACGTCGATCCGAAGGCGCTCGACGCGAAGGCAATGAGCGCCTACGTCGACACCGCCTCCAAGCTCACCGGCGGCGGCACGGTCGAGTTCCTGATGAAGTTGATCCCGACGACGGTAATCGATGCCTTCGCAAAGGGCGACGTGCTACAGGTGCTGCTGTTCGCGATCCTGTTCGGCTGCGCGCTGGCGCTGATCGGCGAGCGCGGCAAGGCAGTCGCCGGGTTCGTAGACGACCTCTCGCACGTGATCTTCAAGATCATGGGCATCCTGATCAAGCTCGCGCCGCTGGGCGTGCTCGGTGCGATCGCGTTCACGGTCGGCAAGTACGGCATTGGCTCGCTCAAGCAGCTGGGCATGCTCGTCGCGCTGTACTACGCCGCGGTGCTGATCTTCGTGTTCGTGATCCTCGGAGGGATCATGCGATTGTGCGGTTTCTCGATCGTCAAGCTGCTGAAATACCTGCGCGAGGAACTGACCATCGTGTTCGCGACGACCTCGAGCGACAGCGTGCTGCCGCAGATCATGGCCAAGCTGCGCCGCATGGGCATCCGTGACTCGACCGTTGGCCTGGTGATCCCGACCGGCTACTCGTTTAACCTAGACGCGTTCTCGATCTACATCACGCTCGCCGCGGTGTTCATCGCACAGGCGACGAACACGCCGATCTCGATGACCGACCTGTTGACGATCCTGGCGATCTCGCTCGTCACGTCCAAGGGTGCTCACGGCGTGCCGGGCTCGGCGATCGTCGTGCTGGCCGCCACGCTGCAGGCCATTCCGGCGATCCCGGCGATCGGGCTGGTGCTGGTGCTGTCGGTGGACTGGTTCATGGGCATCGCGCGCGCCCTGGGTAACCTGGTCGGCAACTGCGTCGCAACCGTCGCGGTGGCGGCGTGGGAGGGCGACATCGACCGCGAGCGCGCGCATGCGGTGCTCGACGGCAAGGCGGTTGCGGACGACGACATCGACGAAGCTGTCGCGCTGCCCGCAACGGCGCACTGAGAGCCGGATCGTCGTTGTAAACCTCGCCCGCCATGGCCACCCAGATCGAAATCGCGCAGCGCGTCGTCGAGTCCATCCTCGCGCAAAAGCTCAAGCCCGGCGAACGCCTGGGCGAGCAGGAACTGGCCGACATGTTCGGCGTCAGCCGCACGCTGGTGCGCGAGGCACTGATGCAGTTGCAGGCGCGCGGCTTCGTCGAGGTGCGCTCGCGCAAGGGTTGGTACGTGGTCGAGCCGTCGATCGAGCAGGCGCGCGATGCGTTTGCCGCGCGTCGCGCGCTCGAGTCGGGCATGCTGCGCGAGTCCGAACTGCTGCGCGAGGCCGGCCAGCCGCTGCAAAGCGTGATCAGGCGGCTGCGCCAGCACGTGAAGGAGGAGCAGGCCGCGATCGATGCGGAAGATGTCGCGACACGAACCTTCCTGCTTGCCGACTTCCACGTCTGCTTGGCCGGCTGCCTGGGCCACCGCGTGCTGTGCGACCTGCTGCGCGATCTGACGGCGCGCACCACGCTGGTCGCATCGCTTTACCAGAGCACGCACGATGCGCGCGAGTCGTGTGCCGACCATGGGCGCATCGTTTCTGCATTGGCCACAGGCGATGCCGAAGCTGCGGCGAAACTGATGCTCACGCACATTGGCGGCGTCGAGGACGCGCTGGGTCAATCGGCGGCGCAGCGTGATCCGCTGGAAAGACTGCGGACTTCGCTCGCGCCGCTGGTCAGGTCTTCCACCATTGCGCGGTGAAGCGTTCCTGCAAGAACGAGATGAAGGTCGTCACCTTCGACGGCACCAGCTTGGGCGACGGGAACACCGCGTGCATCTCCTGCACCGGCAACGCGAACTCGGAAAGTAGGGGAACGATGCGCCTGGCCTGAACCGCGGCGTAGGCCACGTACCACGGCAGGATCGCCAGACCCATGCCGTCCTGCGCGGCCTCGAGCACGACCGACAGGTTGTTGGTGCGCAGTGGGCCGCGAACCGGTACCGATTCCTCGCGGCCCGCCTCGCCCGTGAACTGCCAGCGCTCGTCGCCCTGCACGCTGCTGTAGACCAGGCACGGGTGCTTTGCCACCTCCGACGGCAACTTCGGCGCGGCATGCCCCTTAAGGTACACGGGCGAGGCCACCAGCACCCACGGGTTGGTGCCGAGGTAGCTTGCGCCAAGCGACGAGTCGGCCAGCTTGCCCATGCGGATCGCCACGTCCGCGCCTTGCTCGACCAGGTTCACGTAGCGGTCGTCGAAGCTGAGGTCGATCGAGATGTCGGCGTGCTTGCGCATGAAGGCCAGCACCAGCGGTGTCAGCACGCGCCGGCC
Organism: Rhizobacter sp.; assembly: GCA_025360945.1. Taxonomy (GTDB): domain Bacteria; phylum Pseudomonadota; class Gammaproteobacteria; order Burkholderiales; family Burkholderiaceae_C; genus LMDS01. The sequence goes on from JANYBE010000067.1 coordinate 6,068, forward strand.
GAAGGCTACCGAGGTGCTTATGCGCAACTGCCCGCTGACGCGCGACTGCAGCAGCGACGCGAGGTTGTCGGCCTCCTCGAGCTCGCGCTGGATCGTCTTGCACTTCTCGTAGTACAGCGCGCCGATCTCGGTCGCGCTGACGCCGCGGGTGTTGCGGTTGAGCAGCCGCGCGCCCAGGCGCGCCTCGACGGCGGCGACGTGCTTGGTCGCGGTCGGCTGCGTCACCCCCAGGTCGACCGAGGCTTTGGAGAAGCTGCCGGTCTCGACGATGCGGATGAAGAGTTGTACGCCGGTAATACGGTCCATGGGCAGGGGTTTGCTGTTTTAGCTGGATGATGCCTTGCCCGCAGACGCATTCCGCCCCGGAATAGCACTTATCGGGTCTGCCGGTTGCCATTGGGCCCGCGCATCGCGATCATCCACCTCAGTCTGAACAACAGTTGAAGGAGACTTGTCAATGGCACGCATGAAAGCAGTGATGGCCGCGGTTCTGGTGATGGAAAAGGAAGGCGTTTCGCAGGCCTTTGGCGTGCCTGGCGCCGCTATCAACCCGCTGTACTCGTGCTTGCGCGAGCGCGGCACCATCGCCCACGTGCTGGCGCGCCACGTCGAAGGCGCGTCGCACATGGCCGAGGGCTACACCCGCGCGAAGGCCGGCA
>JANYBE010000099.1 GCA_025360945.1 Rhizobacter sp.
TCGACCACTTCGTCGAGATCGTCGTCCTTGGGCGTCGACAGCGCGAGCGGGATGTACAGGTCGACGTTGATCAGCACGCGTTGCTCGCGCGTCTTCTCGAACGCGTGCACGCCGATGTTGATGAAGACCTCGTAGTCGCGCAAGAACAGGCGCCGGCAGTCCATCAGGCTGGGGTGGCTGAGCAGGCTGTGCATTCAATCTTTCTTTGCAAGGTAAAGCACATCGCGCGGCTGCGCGCTCAGGTGCTGGCCGCCGTCGACCAGCAGCGTCGTGCCGGTGATGGCGGGCGATTCGATCAGGAAGCGCACCGCGCGGGCGATGTCTTCGGGGGTGGACGAGCGTTGCAGCGGCGTCATCCGATGCGCCCGCGCGAACTCGTCCGCGTCCATCGGGCCCGAGACCAGCGTGATGCCAGGCGCGACGCCGCACACGCGAACCTGCGGCGCCAGTGCCTGCGCGAGCATCACCGTCGCGGCCTGCAGCGCTGCCTTCGAGAGCGTGTACGAGAAGTAGTCCGGGTTCGGGTTCCAGAGCTTTTGGTCGATGATGTTGACGACGCAGCCGCCGCTCGCCGCCTGATCCTTGGCACCTCCGTGCAGATGCGTGTGCAACGCCTGCGCCAGCAGGATCGCCGGCGCGGTGTTGGCGCGCCAGTGCCTTTCCATCGAGGCCACACCGAAGCTTGCCGGGTCGTCGTACTCGAAGATCGACGCGTTGTTGACGATCGCGTCGAGCCGCTCGAAATGAACGGCCACCGCCGGCACCAGCGCGCGGCACGCGGACTCCATCGACAGATCGGCCTGGAAGGCATGCGCTCGCGCACCCAGCGCCTGCAGTTCAGCAACCGTCGCGAATGCCTCGGTCGCCGAGCCGCGGTAATGCACCGCCACGTCGAAGCCGTGCGCGGCCAAGTCCAGCGCCATTGCATGGCCCAGCCGGCGGCCGGCACCGGTGACGAGCACGACAGGGCGCACGGTGGGGAGGGGCGACATGGATTCCTACAATGCAGCGATGCAACTCAGCGAGACCGCCAGTGTATCGGTGCCCCTGACCCGACTCGTGCGCGCGGCCATCGCGCGCGACGGCGGCTGGCTGCCGTTCGACCGCTACATGGCGCTGGCGCTTTACGCGCCCGGCCTGGGCTACTACGCGAACCGCAGCCCGAAGTTCGGCGTGCTGCCGCGATCGGGCAGCGACTTCGTCACCGCACCGGAGTTGTCGCCGCTGTTCGGTCGTGCGCTCGCACGCCAGGTGGCGCAGGCGTTGCAAGCCAGCGGTAGCGACGAGGTCTGGGAGTTCGGCGCCGGCTCCGGCGCACTTGCTGCGCAGTTGCTCGAAGCACTCGGCGACGCGGTGGCGCGCTACACCGTCGTCGATCTGTCCGGCGCGCTGCGCGAGCGCCAGCGCGAGCGCCTCTGCGCTTTTGGCGACAAGCTGCGCTGGGTCGATGCCTTGCCCGACACGCTGGCCGGCGTGATTGTCGGCAACGAGGTGCTCGACGCGATGCCGGTGCAACTGTTGCACTTTGACGGCACTCAGTGGGCCGAGCGCGGTGTCGTGATCGATGGCGAGGCCTTCCGGTGGGATGACCGCGCCACCGAACTGCGCCCTCCGTTCGATGGCCGGTTCGCACCCGACACCGTGACCGAAATCCACCCGCAGGCCGAGGCCTTCATCGCGACGCTCGCCGAGCGGATGACCCGCGGCGCGGCCCTGTTCATCGACTACGGCTTCCCCGAGGCCGAGTACTACCACGTGCAGCGAAGCGGCGGCACGCTGATGTGCCACCGCGCGCACCTCGCCGACACCGACCCGCTCGTCGACCTCGGTCGAAAGGACATCACCGCGCATGTCAACTTCACGGCCATCGCGCTGGCCGGGCAGAACGCTGGGCTCGATGTGCTTGGCTATACGACGCAGGCCCATTTCCTGATGAACTGCGGCGTCATGGGCGACCTCGAAGGTGCCGACCTGAAAACGACAGCGAACACGCAGAAGCTGCTCACCGAGCACGAGATGGGCGAGTTGTTCAAGGTCATCGCGTTCGCGAAGGGCTGCGATCCAGCGTTCGCCACCGCACCGATTGGCTTCGCGCGCGGCGACCGCATGCATACCTTGTGACGCACGCGAAGCACGGATCGTGAAGCTGTTGTAGCGTACGCCATCTAACGTAAGGGCAAGCCGCAATGAGTACCACTGAAAATCACGCCGTCCGCTTCGGCAGCGGCCAGGCCGTCAAGCGTGTCGAAGACGCGAGCTTGCTGGTCGGTCAGGGCCAGTTCACCGACAACGTGCTGGTCGCGGACCAGACTTACATCGCGTTCCTGCGCTCGCCCTACGCGCACGCACGCATCGCGTCCATCGACGTGTCGGCCGCCGCCGCGATGCCCGGCGTGCTGGCCGTCTACACCGGCGCACAGCTGGCCGACGCTGGCGTGAAGGCGATGCCGCCGCCGGCCGGCTTCCAGCGCGCCGATCGCACGCCGCCAGCGAGCGCGCCGCGGCGGGCGCTCGCGCTCGATGCGGTGCGCTTCGTCGGTGAGGCAGTGGTCGCGGTCATAGCGCGCAGCCGCGAGGCCGCGCGCGACGCCACCGAGGCGGTGATGGTCGACTACGAGGAACTGGCGGCGGTTGTCGACCCGACGTTGGCGATCGCGCCCGGCGCGCCGGTGTTGTGCTCCGCAGCGCCCGACAACATCTGCGCCGAGATGCGCCACGGCAGCGCGAGCGCGACCGCCACCGCCTTCGGGCGCGCAGCGCACGTCGTCGCGCTCGACATCCTCAACCAGCGCCTCGCGCCCTCGCCGATGGAGCCGCGCAGCAT
>JANYBE010000172.1 GCA_025360945.1 Rhizobacter sp.
CAAGGACATCCTGGCCAAAGTCACCCGCGCCCGGGCAGCATTGAATAAGAACACTTCTAATTGACGCACTACACTAGCTGCTAGCGTCGCCCGGAGCAGTTTTTTCGACTCCAAATGCGACCATTTGACCCTCGCGCTGCAGCATGGCGACCTTGAGCGACCATTCTGTCGTCATCAACTTTGACGATCGCGCCGCTGTTGGCTGTCCGCGAGACTGATCGCCCTGGCTATCAGGCATCGTGATCACCCGGGCCGACCCGGGAAGTTTCCGCTTGAACTTTGCAGTTCTCTTCCACAGAATCGCTTGTTTGTATTGTGCAAATCAACAACAGGGGCGAGACATGACCAAACAGTTGAAGAGCTATATCGCGGGCGTGGCGCTTGTTGTGTTTGCCGGTGTCCTGGTCGCGCAGAGCCCAGCACTCACGCGCACGGTGATCACCAAGGCCGACGTGTCTGTGCCTGGTCGGGAGGCAGTCGTCGCGCGTGTGGAGGTCGCGCCCGGCGGCGTGGCCGGTTGGCACACGCATCCTGGTGATGAGATCAGCTATGTTATGGAGGGTGAGACGACGCTGATGATTGCCGGCCAGCCGCCGCGCAAGGTCTCGGCGGGGGAGGGTTTCGTGATTCCAGCGGGCGTCGTGCACAACGCAAAGAACGACGGCGCGACCGTGGTCAAGCTCGTCGGCGTCTACGTTGTGGAGAAGGGCAAGCCGCTCGCCTCCCCGGCGTCCGCCCCCGCGCAATAGACCAAAGCGGGGATAAGCGGGGACAGGGCAACGCACGGCCGATTCCAGCAGCCAATGAAGCGGCGAGTTCGCCCTGTAGCAGCACAGCTCGTCGCCGCCGAGTCTTGGGAAGCACAAGCTGCCTCAAGGAGGACGGACGGTTCGGATGAGCGCCCGCCTGCTAGGGCGTCGAACCAACGCTCACGATCCATCAGATACGGGAAACCGAACTCACCGCCGCGAAGCCGACAGCGGGGCCAGCAAATATCAACACTCTTGTCCCGACCCTCTGGGCGACGCGACGATGCGCGCGGTCGGTGGATTCAAGCCTTTAAGCCCCGCGGTCAAAGTCATGCGCCTGCAGGTCGATTGGCTGTCCGTGGGGTGTGCGGTCGGCCGCACGGTCCCAGGCAACGCGGTAGCGCTCCAACTCGGTAGCCGAGCTGGCACCCTTGGCCGCAACAATGGATTCAAGCGCACTCAACCACTGCTCGTAGTAGCCGTCCCCTCGGCCCGATTCGCTGCAGGTCTGTGCGGCTCCGATCTGGGCCGCCAGCGCGCTCGCCCACTCGGGCCAACTGAAGAGGCCTTGCTCATGCAGGCGCAATGTCATCGCGAAGGCGTGCGCCTGCCAAGGCTCACTGAATACGCGCTCATGGTCGCTGCTAGGCCAGGCCGTTGACTCGGGCAAGGTCGTCATGCTGACTCCAGGTAGGACTCCCAGGCGTCGATTGATACAGTGTGGCCCGGGACGGCATCGGACCACAGATCAATGGCCGCAAAGGTCACGGTGTAGAGCCACTGCGGCTGCTCGCCCAGGCCCTGCGCATGGGCATCAGCGAACACATGCATACCGTGTGCAAGCTCGATGACTCCGCACTTGCTGCGTGCGTAGCCGGGCAAGCGGGTGTGATGGATCGACACCGCAGACGCGGCCCGCACGCGATCGCCGACCTGCCAACGCGGCGCCATGGTGGTAGGGCGCGCGGTCGGCGCGCCTGCGCCCAAGACGGAGTCCACGTCAGCGGCGGACAGGACACGCGGGACCGCCACGGGCGGCAGCAGCGCACGGGCCGCGACGAGCTCGGCATCCTCGAGCATGCCGCGTTCCTTCAGCAACCGCTGCAGGCCGGCGACCCAGATATCGTAGTAACTCAAAGTCGCATAGTCGGGCAGCGTCTCGCGCGCGGCACGGCTCATGTCGAGGTTCCACATGCGGGTCGCACCCATGGCCAGAGTCAGCGAGAACGCTCGCGGCTCCCATTCGGCATGGAACGGCTCGCCTTCGGGCTCGGGCGCGACAGCGCCATGACCTAGCTGGCCGCCGAGGTCGGCGCGAGTCACGTAGCTCATGCGGCAGGCTTCTTGACCAGCGCCGTGCCGATCATGGAGTCGCGCGTGACAAGCGATGCCAGGGCCGCCTCGTCCATCGACTCGGTCCCGGCGGGCCGTTCGGGCAGCACCAGGTAGCGAAGCTCGGCAGTGGAATCCCAGACCCGGATCTCGACTTCTTCGGCAAGCGCCACGCCAAAATCGGTGAGCACCCCGCGCGGGTCTCGAACCGCGCGCGAGCGGTAAGGCGCGCTCTTGTACCAGGTCGGCGGCAAGCCAAGCACGGGCCAGGGGTAGCAACTGCACAAGGTGCAGACGACAAGGTTGTGCCTCTTGGGGGAGTTGGCCACCACGTGCATGTGCTCGCCCTGGCGGCCCGCGTAACCCATCGATGCGATGGCGGCCGTCGCATCCCGCAGCAGCCATTCGTGGAATGCAACGTCGACCCAGGAGCGGGCGACCACGCGAGCGCCATTGCGCGGTCCGATGCGGGTCTGGTACGTGTCGATCAATCGATCGAGTGCGGCCGGGTCGATGTAGCCCTTTTGCGTGAGGACACTCTCGAGCGCGCGTACCCTCAGGTCCATCTCGCCCAGCTCGCTGTGCTCGTGGTCATGCAAGCTCATCCTTCAATCAGCCTCTCTTAAATTTCGAGTGGGTTGCAGGGTACGCAGAAGGCAGTGAAGACCCGCTGTCGGGTGGCTTCGTGGACCGCTGTAGTAGCTCTGGGAGCAGCAGTCAGCTCACAATCCGCACCCTCTCTGCCAAGCTGCAGGCCTCACCAATGCTAGCTTTCAGCCCTCTCCGATCTTCCGAGTCTGGGTGGACGGCACACTGCTTCGCCGCCTCGTTCCTGACAAACCTTCCTTGCGAACCATCTATTCCCGGCACCCACTCAGATTTCAACAGAGCCTTCAATCATAAGAGCCGTGCGCTGTTTCGGTGCTGCCGCCAGACGCGCACTTGTCCATAGCTGCTCACATCGACCCCCGCGGGCGCCACGAGCGGACGCCGATGGCGGCGCCTCGGCTCATTTCTTAAACTTGGCGGCGCGCAAAAAAGATTGGCGCGCGGGCGCTAGCTGATTGCCCATTCTCACCAAACTAGGGAAATGCCCACTGCTGACTTTCCCTCGGCGGCCTGAACATAGGTACTCAAGCTGTCGATCCAACAACGATCTAGGAGCGTCGATGAAACGATTTCCTGCCCGCGCCGGTGCCACCCTGCGCTGCGCTGCCGTGGTCACCTGCGGTACGCTCGTCGCGACCCTGCCGGCGCTGGCTGCCGACTCGATCCGCATCGGCGTCATCTCTGAAGTGCAGGCCGTCGCCGGTGCGTCCATCGCCCCCGCTGCGCAACTGGCCGCCGATGAGATCAACGCCAAGGGCGGCGTCGACGGCCGCAAGATCGAGATCGTCAGTTACGACGATCACTCGTCCGCGGCCGAAGCGGTGCGCGCCTTCCAGCGCGCCGTCAGCGAAGACAAAGTCCACGCTGTGATCGCCAGCTACACCTCGGAGGTCGTGTTGGCGCTCGAGCCATGGGCCGCACGCCTGAAGACGCTGATGATCACGCCGGGCGCCGCGTCCGACGTCATCACGCAGAACATCGCCAAGGACTACGAGCACAACAAGTACACCTTCCACGGCTACCTCACCTCAAGCGCGCTCGCCGGGTTGGTCTGTGATGCCGCCAAGGACCTGCTCGTGACGCCGCTCAAGATGAAGACAGCGGTCATCGTTAGCGAAGACGCCGCCTGGACCACGCCGCTCGACGCCGGCTACGAGGCCTGCCTGGCGCAGGTCGGCCTGAAGGTGCTCGACCACATCCGCTTCTCGCCCGACACCACTGACTTCACCCCAATCTTCAACAAGATCGAGGGCTTGAAGCCCGACGTGATGATCACTGGCATCTCGCATGTGGGCACCCAGCCAACGGTGCAGTGGAAGACCCAGCAGGTACCGATACCGATGTTCGGTATCTCGTCGCAGGCCACCAGCTCGACATTCTGGAAAGACACCAACGGCGCGACCGAAGGCGTTTTCTTCAACGCCGTGTCCGGCCCGGGCGTGGCGGTCACGGCCAAGACGCTGCCTTTCGTCGATGCCTATGCCAAGAAATTCGGCAACGTGCCCGCCTACTCTGGTTACACGGCCTATGACGAGGTCTACATGATCGCCGAGGCAGTGCGCCGCGCCGGCTCCACCGACAGTGACAAGTTGGTTGATGCGATGGAGAAGACCGATTACATCGGCACCATCGGTCGCGTGGCCTTCCTGCCGAAAGGCGATCCGCACGTGCATGGCCTGAGGACTGGCCCAGGCTACATCACCGGGCTGATGCTGCAATGGCAAGACGGCAAGCAGAAGAACTTGTGGCCGAAGCAACTCGCGTCCGGCGAGCCGAAGTTCCCGGCGTTCGTCAAGCTGCCGCCGCACTGAGCCACGGCCTGCGCCCCGCCTTTGGCGGGCCCGGTCCCCTTCACCCAACCTCTCGCGGTCGGCGGTCGCAAGCGCATGCTCTTCTGGCAGATCCTGATCGATGGCTTCGCCATCAGTGCACTCTACGCTTTGGGCGCAACCGGCTTCACGCTGATCTTTGGCGTGTCCGGCGTGCTGAACCTTTCGCACGGCGCGATCATGGTGGCTGCAGCCGTGGCTGCCTGGGCCGCCGCGAGCGAGCTGCATCTCAACGCTTACCTGGCGGCGCTGATCGGCGTGGCGGTCGGCATTGCCCTATCGTTCGCGACCTATTTCGTCACGGTGCGGCCGATCCAGAGCTCACGACGCATCGTCGAGGCCGAGAAGGAAATCTTTATCCTGACGGCGACGCTGCTGTGGGGCATCATCATTCAGGAGCTGGTCGCCTATCTCTTCACCAACAACGCGAAAACGGTCAACCCGATCGTGGAAGGCGTGATTACCCTGTTCGGCGTGCGCACCCCGGCCAACGAGTTCTTCACCGCTGCCGTTTGCTGGATTGTCATAGGCCTGCTCTGGCTGCTCGTCAACAGGACCCGACGTGGCAAGGCGGTGCTGGCGGCGTCGATGAACCCCCGAGGCGTCACCCTGTTGGGCATCGAGCTCTCGGGCATCTACCTCACGGTGTGGGCAGTGTACGGTCTGCTCGGCGGCATCGCCGGCGTGTTGCTAGGCATGTTCCTGGGCGTTAGCTCGTACAGCGTTGGCCCCCTGACGGCCAGCGCGTTCTCCATCGTCGTGTTGGGCGGCTTGGGCAGCGTCTCCGGTTCGCTGATCGCCGCCTACGTGGTCGGCTATCTCGAGACGCTCACGGCCTACATGATCTCGCCGGCGTACCGCTCGATCCCGGCGCTGATCCTGCTGATCGTCGTCATGTACGCGCGCCCGCAGGGCCTGTTCGGGCGGCGTTGAGGATGCGAGCCGCGTTCACATCGAGGCTACTCTGGATTGGCATCGCTGCCCTCCTCGGCGGTGCCTTGCTGCCGCTGGCCGCCTCGGGCTACGTGCTCGGCCTGCTGACAGTTGCGTACTACACGGCAGTGTTCGCGATGTCGTGGGACCTGCTCTTCGGCTTCGCCGGCGAAGTGAACTTCGGCCCCACCTTTCTCATCGGCCTGGGCGCCTACACCGCCGGCATCCTCGATGCGCGACTATCGCCGAACATCTCTATCTGGGTTTGCGTCGCGGCCGGAGCTTTCTCCGCGGTGGTTGGCGGCGTAGTCCTCGCCTTGCCGGCGCTGCGTCTGCGGGGCCCGTATTTCGGGCTGATGACGCTGGTCGCCGTACTCATGCTTCAGAACTTCGTGGTCGTGTTCGCAGAGCTCACCGGCGGCGAGATAGGCCTCTCGGTGCCCGATGTCATGTCGATCGATGCCCACGTCAACTACTGGATCGCCTTCGGTTTCATGGCCATCAGCGGTGCCATTTTGTTCGGGCTGTCGCGCTCGGCAATCGGACTCATCCTCCAGGCCAGCGGGCAAGACGCGGTGCAGGCCGGCGCGCTCGGGTTCAACGTAGGCAAGCACAAGCTCGCAGCGTTCGTCGTCAGCGCATTCTTCTCCGGGCTGGCGGGCTCGCTGATGGTGTTCTATCTGGGTACCGCATCGGTCGGCACCTTCGTCGACATTTCGGTCGGCGTCCAGGTGATCATCGCCGCCGTGCTCGGCGGGCGACGCACCGTGATCGGCGCGGCGATCGGCGCAATCTTCCTGATCGGCATGGGCGAGATCCTGCGGCCGCTCGGCGGCCTGGCAACGTTGATCGTCTCGGTGATAGCGCTACTGGTGATCCTGTTTTTCCCCGACGGCTTCCTCGGCATGCTGCGCGGCCGAAATCGTTCATGAACCCAGCGACGACCGGACGCTCGCTGACAACGCTCCCAGCGATGCTGGAGGTGGCCAATCTCACAAAGCGCTATGGCGGCCTCGTTGCCGTGAAGGACCTCAGCTTCGCGATCCGCCCGGGCGAGATCCTCGGTTTGATCGGGCCGAACGGCTCGGGCAAGTCGACGGCGATGAAAACGATCCTCGGCGTCGAGCAGCGGACATCGGGCTCGGTGAAGCTCGACGGGGTCGAGATCGCAGGGCTTCCCGCACACAAGATTGCACGACTCGGCGTCGGCCTCGTCTTTCAGCATTCGCGACCGCTCAACCGGCAGACCGTGCTCGAGAACATCAAGGTTGCTCTCTTACCTGACAAGCTCACCAAGCTTTTCGCCGGAGCCGACGTCGACACGGCAGCGCGCGATATCGCCGAGCGCGTCGGGCTGGCCAGGGTCATAGACCGCAAGCCGCCGACGCTCTCCTTTGCCGACCTGCGCCGCCTCGAGTTGGCGAAGGCGATCGCACGCAATCCCAAGTTGGTGATGGTGGACGAGCCCTTCGCCGGTTTGACCGCGTCTGAGGTCGCCGCCTTTTCAGCACTCATTCACGGATTTCGCGCCGAGGGTCGGGCGGTGCTGTTGGTCGACCATAACGTCAAGGGTGTTTCGGCGCTGGTCGATCGGGTGCTTGCGATGTATCTCGGTGAACGGATTGCCGAAGGCGAACCGGCCGAGGTGATGCGCGACGAGACAGTGCGCCGCGTCTATCTTGGCGGCGCGCTCACCACCTCCGCGCGGCGCGAGGCAGACTTCGCCAACAACGTTCCGTTGTTGCAGGTCGAAAGTGTCGGCGTCTTCTACGGCAAGGCACTGGCGCTGCACGATGTATCCCTCCATGTTCACGAGGGCGAGTTTGTGTCGGTGGTGGGCTTGAACGGCGCCGGCAAGACGACGCTGTTCAACGCGATCTCAGCCCTCGTGCCCTACAGCGGAGCGATCCGATGGGGGGGCAATCTACTGCGTGGGCAAAGCCCCGCGGCCGTCGCCCGCGGTGGCATTGTGCAATGCCCGGAGACGCGCGAGCTGTTCGGCGAAATGACGGTGCGCGAGAACCTCGACCTCGGTGGCAACACATTGACCGACACCGAGCTCGGGGAAAGGTTGGAGTGGCTCTTCGGCCTGTTTCCGATCCTGTTCGACCGCCAAGCGCAGATCGCACGCACGCTGAGCGGCGGCGAGCAACAGATGCTCGCCATCGCTCGCGCGCTGATGATGAAGCCGCGACTGCTCATCCTCGACGAGCCGACGCTCGGGCTCGCACCGGTGATACTCGAAACCCTGTCGAGAGCGCTCGAGTCGCTGCGCACCACGACGTCCATTAGCGTCCTGCTCGGCGAGCAGAACGTGACCTTCGCACTGCCTCATGCGGACCGTGTCTATGTGCTTGACCACTCGCGGATCGCGTGGGAAGGGCCACCGGAACGCTTTGAGCAGGAGGCCGCCGCCACCTATCTTTGAGCCTGACTCCGAAGGGCCGCTTTGGGGAAGCATTCGTACGGTCAGTCCGGCTAGCAACAGTCGGCGCCCGTGAACCGAGTCGGATGGCCGCAGGTTGCGAACGCGACGTTCCGCTGTGTCGTGAGCGACCGTCCGCATTGCGCCGCGAGGTTGCCTCGGGCAGACTCGGTCGCAGGGGAGTGACGGACATGGAGTTGAGAAGATGGTGAGCCATCGTGATGGCGTGCGCGCTGTCCGCATGCGGCGGAGGTGGAGGAGGTGGTGGCGGGAGGCGCGACGCCGGCCTCCGGCAACTACCTCTATCTGCAGAGCGATCCAGGCGACTTCGTTGGCATGGGCGGCAACTACCTCTTCACCCCATCCAACTACACGATCATTTCGACGGCGACGGGTGCCGACTTAAGGATCAGCTCGGGCCCCGACGGATTTGACGGCGAGTTTGCGGCACTGCGGACGGCTGCGCCCAGGCAGCCACATCGAGGCTTGGCGGTCTGGGGCAACGGAGTATTCAAAAGCAGACTGGCCACGACGCCGTGGCTTAACGTCCTGTTCACACTCGTCGGTCACTAGGTGTTTGTGGCTTGGTCGATGCGCCCGCACGTCGTTTCGGTCGCTGGATTCCGGTGACCGCTCGTGACTGCGGATTCAACAAACCCCCGGCGAGAACAAGCTTGCACCGATTCAATGTCAAATGTCCGGCCGCAACATCTTCGGGTGAATCGTGCCATCGCGCCCTGGCATGACGGTCATTCGCCGCAGGCCCTCGCTCCTGGGAAATCTGGCATCATCAAACGAGCTGAGACTGCCGCTGACAGTCCTGCATCTGCATGCAGGCGGGGGGCGTGTCCACCTCGCAGGAGATCTCCATGACCAGCAAGCGATTTTGGGCGGTGTTTGCTAGCGTCATGGCGATTGCAGCCAGCTGCGCCGCGACAGCCGCGGAAACCGTGAGGGTCGCGTTCATCGACGTTCTTTCGGGGCCGTTCGCTGCCGCCGGCGAAGGCTCGCTCAAGCAACTCCGTGAGGTAGTGACCCAACTCAATGCCAACAGTCTGCCGAGCGACCCCAAGTTCGAGATCGTTGCCTTCGACGGCAAAGGCATACCGCAGGAAAGTCTGACGGCACTGAAGTCCGCTTCCGACCAGGGGATCCGCTACATCACGCAAGGTGGCGGGTCGGGGGTGGCATTCGCGCTGGTGGAGGCCCTGAACAAGCTGGCCGACCGTGAGCCCCAAAAAGCTGCGATCTTTCTCAACTACGCGGCCATGGACCCAGGCCTGACCAATGATCGTTGCAGCTTCTGGCACTTCCGCTTCTACCCGTCGAGCGAAATGAAGATCGAGGCATTGACGACGTATCTTCAGAAGCGCCCTGACGTCAAGAAGGTCTACCTGTTCAACCAGAACTACACGCACGGCCAGCAGGTGTCCAAGGCGTCGCGCGCCTACCTGGCACGCAAGCGCCCGGACGTCGAGATCGTCGGAGACGACTTCATCCCCATCGCCCAGGTTCGGGATTTCTCGCCCTACGTGGCGAAGATCAAGGCCTCGGGGGCGGATACCGTGATCACCTCCAACTGGGGCAGCGACCTGTCGCTGTTCTTCAAGTCGGCTAAGGATTCTGGCCTGAACATCAACTACTTCACCATGAACGCCAACAATCCGGGTGTCCCGGCGCAGATGGGGTCCTGGGGCGCGGAGAAGGTGGGTGTGATCTGGAACTGGGGACACAACGCCCCGACGCCGGAATTGGAGAAGATCTACGTTGCCTACAAGAAGAAGTACAACGATGACTTCATATTCGCCGCGCATTGGAACAGCATGCATATGCTGCTGGAAGGCATGCGCAAGGCCAAGTCGACGGATCCCAAGATGGTGGGGGCAGCGCTCGAGGACATGCATTACAGGAGCCCGCTGGGTGAGGTCACGATGCGCAAGACGGACCATCAATTGCAGGCGCCGTTGTACCTGGGCATATGGGCGAAGCAGGGCAGCAAGGGGGTGAAGTACGACGCCGAAAACACCGGGTACGGGTTCCGCTCAGAGGTGGTTTGGGATGCCTACGTGGCCTCGCAACCCACCTCGTGTCAGATGGCACGGCCCGAGACCTGAAGCGGATGCTGGGAAGGCGCTTATGCCGAGAGCCGAGATTTCTTGTGGCGGTTACGGCGGCTCGACGTCTGCCTCGAAGACACGACCAAGTTGATGGGGGAAATATAGGGCCGGCAGCGGTCCGATACACAGTGCAGTCGCATCGCGGAATCCTCAAGCTCGATGGCGCGCGCAGATTGATTCGGTGAATTTCCAACTGACGCCGACTCGCCAGTTCTACTCGCTGCCCCGTGATCGTAGGCCCCCTGCACGGCTTGTCTGAACCTTACGTCGCTAAATGCGACAGAGCCGGGGCAACTCCTGGGCGAAGTCAGCAACTGCGGCTCGGGATCAGCGCAGTTCGTAAAATGGTGGCTGACAGAGGCACTCAGAAACTGAAGATGACAATCGTTTCCACCAAACCCTCAACGCCGATGCGAAGCGTCTGGCTGTGCTTCCTCGCGGCCGTCCTCGTCCTTGAGACATTCAATTGGTTCAACGATACGATCACGTTGAAAGGCCACTGGACGTTGTACACGGCGCGCTGCAACGGTGGCAGTTGGCAGGACGGGCGTTGCGCTGGTCGGTTGGTCGCAGCCGAACGGTATCGTTTTGTTGCCGACAAGACCAAGAGCGAAGTGGACTTCGAGGTCATCGGCGGCGACGCGTCGTCCGGAAAGATGTCCAAGTGTGCCATCGCGGACGGACGTGACTGGAATTGCTCCGCGGCGACTTCGGGGGCACAGCCAGCCACGAAAGGCCTGGTCCATAGCAAGCCGGTGGCGCCTGTCGTCCTCCCTGGCGGGGCACGCGTGGTTCCCAAGTGGAAGTGGATCTTTCTCCGTCTTGGCGTCCCGGTCGGATCACAAGGCAGGGGATAGTGTCGAGGGTCGATCGGGGCCAACAGGTTGCAGGCGCAATCGACGCGATTTCGGGCTCACATGGATTTGGAATGGCGACTGGGCAGAGGGCGAGCGCAGCATCTGTCTGGACTTTGATCGCTCTGAAGGTCAGCGCCTCTCCGCTGCATCTTTGATCCAGCTGCTCACGGCATACTCGCCCGCGCCCGCAGGAGGATCAGGTCATGTCCGCAAATGAACACCATCACCTCATTGAAGTCGACCTGAACAAGCTCAGGCCCACGCAGATCACCGCTGGGTTCACCGAGGTCGCGCTAAAGCGCGCCGAATGGGCTCGCCTGGCAAAGAAGGCCAGGCGTGATCTGCTTGATTCGCACTGGTTTCCTGCTGTGCTCGGGCTCCGCGGCCGCTATCACATTGTCGACCACCATCACCTGGGCCTGGCGCTACTTCAGGAAGGCGTCGAGCGGGTCAGCGTGATGATGCTGGCGGACTTGTCCTATCTGGCCCCCGCGGTCTTTTGGCGCGTGATGGAGCAGCGCAACTGGGCTCACCCATTCGATCAAGCGGGCGAACGCAGGGCCTTCGACGCCATCCCGACCCGAATCCAGCAACTCGTGGACGACCCCTATCGAAGTCTGGCGGGCTTGCTGCGCGGCGCCGGTGGCTACGCCAAGGACACTTCACCCTTTTCAGAGTTCCTCTGGGCCGACTACTTGCGCCCGCACATCACGCTCACGCAGATAGGCAAGTCCATGGACGTCGCCGTGCGCGAAGCTTTGGGACTGGCCAAGAGCCCGCTCGCGCGCTACCTGCCGGGCTGGTCGGGCGTGACTCCTCCGGCCACCATTGCCAAGACGCGCTGATGGTCGCCGTCGACGATCCGCGCCAGAGCACACCAATCTGGCTGGCCGACCTCGTGGCCGGCGTCTCGATGGCCGGCTTGCTGCTGCCCGAAGCGGTGGCCTATTCCGGCATCGCGGGTATGCCTCCGCAGGCCGGTGTTCTCGGCTTGTTCGCCGGACTGCTCGTCTACGGACTCATTGGCAACTCGCGCTTCGCGATCGTCTCGGCCACCTCGTCTTCCGCGGC
>JANYBE010000334.1 GCA_025360945.1 Rhizobacter sp.
GGCAACTGCCGCCGGATCGATGTCGCGCACATGCAGCGCGTGACCACGCGCACGCAGGTTCGTCGCCATAGCCAAGCCCATCGCGCCGATGCCGACGATGCCCACGCGCACGCGCTCGTTCATGTCAATGCTTCCCCGTTCGCCCGGACGCCACCTTGTGCAGCAGCTCGATCAGCAAGGCGCGCTCGGCCGCCGAGAGCACAGCTAGCGTCGGCGCCTCCATCGTCGCGGCGATCTTCTCGGCGCGTTCGACGAGCCGTGTGCCCTGCGGCGTCAGATGGATGTGCTGCGCGCGCCTGTCCTGCGTGCCGCGCACGCGCTCGACCCAGCCGAACTCGACCATGCGGTCAAGGGTCACCGCCATGTTGGGCGCCGAGATGTCGAGCGCCTGGCCGAGCTGCTTTTGATTCACCTGCGGATTTTGCGCGACCAGCATTAGGATCGAGAAGTCGACGACCTTCAGGCCGAGCGGCTCCATGTGCTGCGCGAAGACCTTGCGCAGCGTGATCGCCGCCCGGCTTGCCGCGTAGCCGACGAGGTGGGAGATGCGAGAGGCGTCCAGCTCGGTCGTCACCGCGGCCTTCGTCGTCATTTCGCGCGCGCCGCGCCGAGGTAGGTGTCGATCACGCGAGAGTCCTTGGCCAGATCGCGCGCCGGGCCTTCGAGTGCGATCTCGCCCATCTCGAGCACATAGCCGTAGTCGGCCACTTCGAGCGCAGCGCGCGCGTTCTGCTCAACCAACATGATCGTCACGCCGGTGCTGCGCAGGCTCTCGATGATGCGAAATATCTCTTTCACCACCAGCGGCGCGAGGCCGAGGCTTGGCTCGTCGAGCATCAGCAAAGAGGGCTTGCTCATCAGCGCGCGGCCGACCGCGAGCATCTGGCGCTCGCCGCCGGAGAGCGTGCCGGCGAGCTGCGTGTGACGTTCCTCGAGGCGCGGGAACAGCTTGTAGACATCGTTCAGTGCAGCCGTGCTGTCCTTGTTGCCCAGCATCACCTGCCGGTAGGCGCCGAGCAGCAGGTTGTCTTCAACCGGCATCGTCGCGAACAGCGCGCGCGTCTCGGGCACCAGTGCGATGCCGGCGAGCACGCGCTCTTCCAGCGTGTGCAGCACGATTGACTGACCACGGTAGGCGATACCGCCGCGCGAGGGCAGCACGCCCATCAGCGCGTTCAGCAACGTCGACTTGCCGGCGCCGTTCGGGCCGATCACGGTGATCACGCTGCCAGCATTGGCCTTCAGGTTCAGGCCATGCAAGACCTCGGCGCGGCCGTAGCCGGCGTGAAGGGCGGTGACGTCGAGCAGGGTGTCGCTCATCTCAATGCTCCGTGCCCAAGTACGCCGCGCGCACGGCCGGGCTGGCCTGCACCTCGGGCGGCGTGCCCTCGATCAGCTTGGTGCCGAACTCCATCACGACGACGCGATCGACCAGGCCCATCACCAAATCCATGTCGTGCTCGACGATCAAAATGCTCAGGCCTTCACCGCGCAACTGGCGCAGTACGGCGCCCAGCGCCTGTTTCTCCTTCAGGCGCAGACCCGCCGCAGGCTCGTCGAGCAGCAGCAGCGTCGGGTCGGCGCACAGCGCGCGGGCAATTTCCATCAGGCGTTGGGGGCCGAGTGCAAGATTGCCTGCGAGCTCGTGCATGCGCTCGGCCATGCCGATGCGACGCAGCTGCTTCTCGGCTTCCTTCAGCAACTGACGCTCCTCGCGACGATCGAGTCGCAGCATCGCAGAGGCCACGCCGCTGCTGCCGCGCAGGTGTGCGCCGAGTGCCACGTTCTCGAGCACGGTCATGCCCGGGATCATCTTCACGTGCTGGAAGGTGCGTGACACGCCACGCCGCGCGATCTCGCGCGAGGGCAGGCTGTCGATGCGTTCGCCGAGCAGCCTCACTTCACCATTCGTGGCCGGCAGCACGCCGGTCACCAGATTGAAGGTGGTGGACTTGCCGGCACCGTTCGGCCCGATCAGGCCCATGATCTCGCCGGCGCGCACCTGGAAGCTCACGTCGTTGACCGCGACCAGGCCGCCGAACTCCTTGCGCACCTTGTTCACGTCGAGCACGACCTCGCCGTGCGGCGGGCGCGAACGCTCGGGAAGCCCGTCAGCAAAGGCCCAGTCGACCTTTCGGTCGATGCGCGGCAGCTTCGCCTCGATAAAGGCCCAGATGCCGTCGCGCGCGTGCTGCAACACCAGCACCAGCAGGATGCCGAACACGATGATTTCGTAGTTGCCGCTGCCGCCGAGCAGCTTGGGCAGCATCACCTGCAGCTGATCCTTCAGGATCTGCACCGCACCGGCACCGATCAGCGCGCCCCACACATGGCCGACGCCGCCGATCACGGCCATGAACAGGTACTCGATGCCCATGTTCAGCCCGAACGGCGACGGGTTCACGGTGCGCTGGAAGTGCGCGAACAGCCAGCCCGACACGCTCGCGAGCAAGGCCGCCAGCACGAAAGCCGTGACCTTGATGCGCAAGGTGTTCACGCCCATCGCCTCGGCCATCGTCGTGCCGCCCTTCACGGCGCGCATCGCTCGGCCGCTGCGCGAATCGAGCAGGTGCGTGACGGCCAACGCCGCGAGCACGACGATGATCCACAGCAGGTAGAAGAAGTTGCGCCCGGTGTTGAGCTCGATGCCGGCAAAGTTCAGCGCTGGGATGCCGAGCAGCCCGTCGTACTTGCCGAGCGCGTCGATGTTGCCGAGCAGGTAAAAGAGGCTCAGGCCCCACGCAATCGTTGCGAGCGGCAAGTAGTGGCCCGACATGCGCAGCGTGATCCAGCCCAGGAACAGCGCGGCAACAAAGGTCACGCCGAGTCCGATCCAGACCGTGAACCACGGCGATACGCCGTGCGCCGTCGTCAGGTACGCGGCCGTATACGCGCCCAGGCCGACGAACGCCGCCTGCCCGAACGAGGTCAGGCCTGCGATGCCGGTCAACAGCACGAGGCCGATCGCGACCAGCGTGTACAGGCCGATGTAGTTAGCCTGGGTGATCCAGAACTCGGGCACCGGCAGCTGCGGCAGCAGCGCGAGAAGCAAGATGAAGGCGATGAGGGCGGCGCGGCGCATGGTCATTCTTCGTCGTCGTGGTGGCCGCGCTGGAAGCTTCTCCACAGCAGCACTGGAATGATCAACGTGAACACGATCACCTCTTTGAACGCGCTCGCGTAGAACGAGCCGAAGCTCTCGAGCAGGCCGACGAACAGCGCACCGACCGCAGCTGCCGGGTAACTCGCCAGACCACCGAAGATCGCGGCGACGAAGCCCTTCAGCCCGATAAGGAAACCCGAGTCGTAGAACAGCGTCGTCGTCGGTCCGATCAGCAGGCCCGACAACGCGCCCATGAAGGCCGCGAGGCCGAAGCTTAAGCGGCCCGCACCCGAAGTCGAGATGCCCATCAGCCGGGCGCCGAGCCGGTTCACGGCGGTCGCGCGCAAGGCCTTGCCGCGCAGCGTGCGCTCGAAGAACAGGTACAGCGCCAGGATCAGCGCGACCGAGACCATGAAGATGATCAGCGCCTGGCCCGAGAGTGTGAGCGCGCCAGCCGAGAAGCGCGCGTCCCAGAAGCTCGGGTTGCGAAAGCCTTCGGCGCCGAAGAACACCAGGCCCAGACCGGTGAGCGCGAAATGCACGCCGACCGACACGATCAGAAGCACCAGCACCGTCGCATCGGCAAGCTTCTCGTAGGCGAGGCGGTACACCAGCGGCCCAAGCGGTGTGACGATGGCCAGCGTGAGCAGGCTTTGCAGCAGCAGCGGCAGCTTCAGCGGCGCGGCCCACACCGTCAGGGCCAGCACGAGCACGGGAAGGATCAGCGACTGGACCGCGCGCAGCAGCACGGTGTTGATCGGGATACCGCGCCGCACACCGGCCATGACATCGAGCAGCGCCGCGACCAGCGCCAGCACGACCAGCAGGTAGACCGTGCCCGGGACCTTGCCGAGCTGCAGCAAGGCCAGCGTGAGCGCGCCGTAGGCGACGAACTCACCCTGCGGAATGAAGATCACGCGCGTGATCGCGAAGATCAGCACCGTGGCCAGCCCCAGCAGCGCGTAGATGGCGCCGTTGGTGGCGCCGTCGAGCATCAGGATGCTGGCAATTGAAAAGTCCATGGGCGCTGCGACGAGTGATCTTGAAACTTATTCGACCGACCGGTCGGTCAAGGTCGAGCGCGATGATACAAGCGGTTTCAACCGCTGCAAAACGCCGCGCCCTCCCGATAAACCCTCACTTGCTGGGCACGAGCTTCCAGTCGCCGTTCGCGATCGTCACCAGCACCCCGGTGTCGGGCGTGAAGCCGAAGTGATCGGCGGCGGTGTAGTTCAGCACGCCTTGCGAAACCGGGATGCGGCCCACGGTCTCGAGCGCGTCCTTCAGCGCGGTGCGGAACTCCTTCGAGCCCGGCTTGCCCTTCTTCAGCGCCTCGGGAACGATGCGCTGCAGCACCACGTAGGCATCGAACACGTGCGCGCCGAACTGGTTCGCCGAATGCTTCCCGTAGGTCTTCTCGTACTCAGCCGTGTACTTCATGCCAAGCACCTTGCTCGGGTTGCTGTCGGGCAGCAGGTCCGCAACCATCGCCGGGCCAGTCGAGACGAACGAGCCCTCCACATCCTTGCCGCCGACGCGGATTAGATCTAGCGAGGCCGCGCCGTGGGTCTGGAAGATCTTGTTCCTGGCGTAGCCGCGCTCGACCAGACCCTTGTGCGGCATCGCCGAGCCGCTGCCCGAGGCACCGATCAGGATCGCGTCCGGGTTGGCCGCGACTAGCTTGAGGGCCTGGCCGGTCACGCTGGTGTCGGCGCGGCCAAAGCGCTCGACGTCCACCGACTTGATTCCGTTCTTCTCGGCCAGCGCGGTGATGTCCTTGAGCCAGCTCTCACCGTAGGCGTCGGAGTAGCCAAGATAGCCGAAGGTCTTCACGCCGGTCTTCTTCCAGTAGTCGACGATTGGGATCGCCATCACTGCGGTCGACTGCGGCAAGCGGAACGACCACGCGCCCTTGCCCTCGGGCAGCACAATGGGCGACAGCGTGAGCTGCACCGTCTGCGCTTCGGTGGCGACGTCGGACATCGCGATCGCGATCGGCGTCGCTGCCGAGCCGAGGATCAAGTCGACCTTGTCTTCGGTGACGAAGCGGCGCGCGTTCTTCACGCCCACCGTCGGGTCGGTCGCGTCGTCGAGGATGATGACGTTGAGCTTCTCGCCCGCGACCGTGGACGGCCACAGCATGATGCCGTTCTTGCACGGGATGCCGAGCGCCGAAGTCGGGCCAGTCAGCGGCAGGCTCACACCGATGGTGATGTCGGCGTGCGCCAGCGTGGCGCTCAGCACGCCGGCCAGCGCGGTGATGAGGGGGCGAAGTGAGGTCATGGGAGTCTCCGGTCGATTTTGGTGATTCAGGAACACAGCAGACGAATGTCTTCGGGCACCGGGATGGCACGCAGCCGATCCGGATCATGCTCGTCGCGCTTCACGAACGCGCGCACCTCGCGGCCTTCGCAGATCAAGTCTTCGCCGCCGTCGGCGCGCGCCCGCGTGATGCGATGGATCTGGTTGAAAACCTTGGCGCGCCACTCCTCGACATGCGTCGTGATCGTGAGCGTTTCGCCGTAGGTCGCGGCCTTGGTGAACTTGGTGTTGATCTCGAGCAGCGGCGTGCCAACGATGCCGCGCGTCTTCACCAGCTCGCGCCACGGCGACACGCCGCACTGCATGAAGAACGCGAGCGAGGCTGAGTCCATCCAGCGCGAGAAATTCGGGAAGAACACGATGCCCGCCGGGTCGCAATCGCCGAACGTCACATTGACGGTGTAGGTGGTGGTGCGGGGCATCGCGTATGGTTCAGCGTGGCGCCATGCGCAGTGCGCCGTCGAGCCGGATCACTTCGCCGTTGAGCGACATGTTCTCGACGATAGCGGCGCAGAGTTGCGCGAACTCCTCGGGTTTGCCCAGGCGCTTCGGGAACGGGATGCTCGCGGCCAGCGACTCCTGCACCGCCTGCGGCAGTTCGGCCATCAACGGCGTGAGAAACAGCCCCGGCGCGATCGTGCAGACCCGTACGCCGAACTGCGCGAGGTCGCGCGCAAGCGGCAGCGTCAGCGCGACCACGCCGCCCTTGGACGCCGCGTAGGCTTCCTGCCCGACCTGGCCGTCGAAGGCCGCGACCGAGGCGGTGTTGACGATCACGCCGCGCTCGCCGTCGATCAACGGTTCGAGCTTGACGATCTCGGCCGCCGCGAGGCGGATCATGTTGAAGGTGCCGAATAGGTTGACCTCGACGACGCGCTTGAATTCTTCGAGCGGCATTGGCGTGCCGTCCCGGCCGATCAGTCGCTTCGCGGTGCCGATGCCGGCAATGTTCATCACCAGCCGTGCCGGGCCGTGCGCTGCGCGGGCGCCGTCCAGAGCAGCGAGCACGCTGTCGGTGTCGGTGATGTCGCACGCGATGCCGATACCACCAAACTCGGCGGCGACCGCCTTCGCGCCGTCGCCGTTGCGATCGAGCACCGCGACCTTCGCACCGCGGCGCGCAAGTTCGCGTGCGGTCTGCGCGCCCAGGCCCGAGGCACCACCGGTGACGAGGGCGGCTTGTCCGTTGATGTTCATGGCTTGTCCAAAGCGTTTACTCGTATGTAAGTGAATTCAGTGCCGGGCCAAGATCACGTTTTCCCCGGGGGTGTCGCCCGCGTCATAAAGCGCCTGCACGATCGCATCGCGGTGCAGCAGCACGGCGCGCTGGTTGATCGAGCCCTTGTCGGTGATTTCGCCGCGGTCGATGCTGGGCGGTTCCGCCAGCACGATGGCACGTGCGACGCGCGTGGCGCTGCCGGTCCCGGTCGCATACAGACCGTCGACAAGGTGCTGGAAGAAGTGGCGCACCGGCGGCGCGGCCAGCACTTCGGCCAGACCCGTCCCGGCGGGCAGGCCAGCGAACGCGCGGCAGGCATCGAGGCGAGGAAAGACCAGCACGCCGACCTCGTCGCGGTTGATGCCGGCGACAACCACGTCCTGCACGCACGGGTCGCCCGCGGCGATGATCTTCGCGCGCAAGGGGCCGACCGAGACGAAGGTGCCGGTCGAGAGCTTGAAGTCTTCGGCGGTGCGGCCGTCGAACGCGAAGCCGCGGCCAGGGTTGTCGGCGGCGATAGGCTTGACGGCGTCGCCACTGCAATAGAAGCCCTCGTTGTCAAAGCACTCGGCCGTCTGTTGCGGCGCACGCCAATAGCCCGGCGTGACGTTCGGGCCGCGGTAACGCACTTCCGTCTTGTCGCCCTGTGGCACCAGCTTGAGTTCCATGCCCGGCGCGGGCAGGCCGATGTGGCCGGACTTGACCTCCTCGGCATTCGCGCAGATCGCGAACGGCGCGGTCTCGGTCATGCCCAGGCCGGTGAGCATGCGGATGCGCTCGCCGCAGGCCGCTTCGGCAACGCGGTCGAGCTTGTCCCACACTGGCTGCGACAGGCCGGCGCCGGCGAAGAAGAACATGTTGACGCGGCTGAAAAAGACCTCGCGCATCTGCGCATCGACCTCGAGCGCGTTGGCGACTTCTTCGAAGCCCTTGGGCACGTTGAAGTAGACCGTCGGCGCGATCTCGCGAAGGTTGCGCAGCGTTTCGCCGATCAGCGTCGGCGTCGGCTTGCCGTCGTCGATGTAGAGCGTGCCACCGTTGTAGATGGTCAGGCCGACATTGTGGTTCGAGCCGAAGGTGTGGTTCCAGGGCAGCCAGTCGAGCAGCACCGGCGGCGTCTGACCCAGGCTCGGAAAGCACTGCAGGATCATCTGCTGATTGCTGCACAGCATGCGCTGAGTGTTGATCACGCCCTTGGGCAGCTTGGTCGAGCCCGAGGTGAACAGGAACTTGGCGATGGTCTCGGGACCGACTCGGTCGTGCGCAGCATCAACCTGCGCGGTCGCGGTCGTCGTGCGCAGTTCGTCGAAGCGCAGCGTCTTGCGGCCCTCGATCGTGCCCGCCGTGAGCACGACGGGCACGTCGGGCTCGACGGTCGCGGCAATGGCCTTGCCGTAGGCCGCGCCGCTGGACGCGAACACAAGCCCTGGCGTGAGCACACCCAGGATGTGGCGCAGCTTGCCGTAGTCCTGCGAGACCAGCGAGTACGCGGCCGAGACCGGTGCGAACGGCACACCGGCAAGCATCGCGCCCAGGCCGAGCTGAAGATGTTCGAGGTCGTTGTCGGACAGGATGACCAGCGGGCGCTCTGCCGATAGGCCCAGATCGATCAGCGCCTGCGCGATCGCGCGCGCGCTGCCCAGCGCCTGCGCGTAGCTGAGGCGGCGCCAGTCGCCGCCGGCTACGCGTTTCGCGGCGAGCGTGTGATCGGGCTTCGCGGCGGCCCAGTGCAGCAGGCGATCGGTGAGGCGATCCGGGTACGGTTGCAGCGGCTCGGTCGAGTTAATCAGCGTGCAGCCATCGGCACGCGACGTGAAGTGCGCCGCCAGCGAACCGCCCAGGGGCAGCTCGCGATAGCGCACTCCACTCATGACTTGCCCACCTTGCCGGTCTTGCCATCGAGGAACGCACGCATGCGGCCTTTTGCCGCGTCGTCGCCCTGCGCGATCGCGGCCATCAGCGATTCGGTGAACAGGCCTTCGTCCTGCCCCATCTCGGCAATGCGCGGCAGCGCGTGCATCACCGCGAAATTCGACAGCGGCGCGTTCGCGGCAACCTTCGCGGCCAACGCGAGCGCCTTCTTCAAACCCTTGCCGTCTTCGACCAGGTACTGCGACAGGCCGATGCGCTCGCCTTCTTCGGCGTCGATGACGCGACCGGTCAGCATCATGTCGGTCATGCGTGCGACGCCGATCAGGCGCGAGATTCGCGCCGAGCCGCCGCCGCCGACGAACAGGCCGCGCTGGCCCTCGGGCAGTCCGTAGAACGTGCTGGCCTCGGCGATGCGAATGTGCGCCGCACTCGCGAGCTCCAGCCCGCCGCCGACGACCGCGCCGTGCAGCACCGCGATCACCGGCACGCGGCCGAACTGGATCTGCGTGAACGCCGCATGCCACGAGCGCGAATGGGCGATGCCTTGTGCGACGCTGCGATCGCCCAACTCCGACAGATCGAGCCCGGCGCAGAAGTGATGGCCCTCGCCGCTGAGCACGACCACGCGCGTGCTGTCGGGCAGGTTGATGAAGGCGGTCTGCAACTGCACGACCAGGCCATCGCTGATGGCGTTGCGCTTCGAGGGGCGGTTCAACCGCAGCTGCGTGATCGCATCGGCATGCGCGATCTCTAGCAGGTCGAGCTGGGCCAGCACACCGGTAGCGGCCGTGAACGGAATGGACATCTGAGAGCCTCTCTTAATGATTAAATGTATTAAACAAGTAGTGCCTTTGCACCTACGGACTTACCCCAATGCACGACTCATCGAATCCAGCACTTTTCTCTGGGAATTTGGCCGGAATGACGGCCTAGGGGAAATCCATGACTGCACTTCCCAAAGTTGTTATTGAATTTAACTTCTTAGCGCCCATCGCGTGCAGACCAAGTCAAACGAGGAGACACCACGATGAACCGAAAACTCTTGTCCGGCGCCCTCGGCGCTTCGACCCTGTTGACACTGGTCTCGCCCTGCGGCGGCAGCGATGGCAACCCGCTGGCGCAGCTGAGCGCGGCGACGGGCGCCGCGCTACCCTCGTGCACCGATCTGGCGGCACGTATTTCGTTTGCGAACACCACCATCACCGCGGCGAACCCGGTCGCCGAAGGCACGCTCACCGTCGCGGGCACCCCGGTGCCGGCGCAGGGGCAAGATGAACTCGCGCGTCAGCCCGGTCGACGGCAATACCTACGCGATCGGCTTGGAGATGCGCCTGCCGAACGCCTGGAACGGGCGCTTCTTCTACCAGGCAAATGGCGGCATCGACGGCAGCGTCGTCACGGCCACGGGCGGCGTGAATGGCGGCCCCGGGCTGACGAACGCGTTGAACATGGGCTTCGCGGTGATCAGCTCCGACGCAGGCCACGTCGGCTCGCAAGGCCCGTTCTTCGGCATCGATCAGCAGGCACGCCTGGACTACGGCTACCAGGCGGTGACCTCGTTGACGCCGATGGCCAAGGCCGCGATCAAGACCGCGTACGGCAAGGCACCGGACCGCTCCTACTTCGGCGGCTGCTCGAACGGAGGGCGCCACACGATGGTCGCCGCGGCGCGCTTCGCCGATCAGTACGACGGCTTCCTGGTAGGCGACCCGGGCTTCAGACTGCCGCTGGCAGCGATCGCCAATATCGCGGCGATTCAGGGCTATGCGACGGTTGCGACCAACCCCGCCGACGCGTCGACCGGCTATACCGCGGCCGAGCAAAAGCTCGTCGCGAGCGCCGTGCTAGCGAAGTGCGACGCGCTCGACGGCGCGACCGATGGTCTGGTGCAGGACACCGCCGCCTGCCAAGCCGCGTTCAACCTCGATCGCGACGTGCCCACCTGCACAGGCGCGCGCGATGGCACCTGCCTGTCGGCCGCGCAAAAGCGCGTGATCGGCAAGCGCTTCTCCGGCGTGACGACGAGCACGGGCGCGAAGATCTATTCGAGTTGGCCGTTCGACGCCGGCATCGGCAGCGGCAACACCGCGTTCTGGAACTTCACCGCACCGCCGGCGCTCGACTCGGGCGCGGTCGGCATCATCTGGCAGGTGCCGCCGGAAGCCGCGGCGACCTTCAACGGCCCCGCTTTTGCGCTGACTGGCAGCGTCGACTCGATGCTCGCGAAGATTCAGGCGACCAACACAACCTACACCGAAAGCGCACTGTCGTTCATGACGCCGCCGAATCCGACCCACCTCGACACGCTTAAGAACCGCGGCGCGAAGATCATGGTCTACCACGGCACCAGCGACCCGATCTTCTCCAGCGACGACACCACAAACTGGTACGAAGGCCTGCGCGCTGCCAATGACGGCGACGCCAGCAACTTCGCGCGCCTGTACCATGTGCCTGGCATGACGCACTGCTCCGGCGGCCCGAGCACCGACCAGTTCGACATGCTCACACCGCTTGTCGCCTGGGTCGAGCAAGGCCAGGCGTCCGACAGCGTCACCGCCAGCGCGCGCGGTGCCGGCAACGCGGGTGGCGTGAACCCGGACGTGCCTGTGAGCTGGTCGGCCGCGCGCACGCGGCCACTTTGCGCGTACCCGAAGGTGGCGCGCTACAAAGGCAGCGGTAGCATCGAGTCCGCGGACAGCTTCAGCTGCCAGTGAAGGATGCGAGGAGCCCGATGAACCACGCCGACCTGATCGCGATCGACACCCACACGCACCTCGAGGTGTCGTGCTGGAACCCGTTCGACAACTACGGCGAAGAGTACGACCGCGCCGCGGACAAGTACTTTCGATCAAGTCGGCGGCCGACGATGGCCGAATCGCTCGCGTTCTACCGCGAGAAGAAGATCGGCTTTGTGATGTTCACGGTCGATGCCGAGACGCAGATGGGGCGCCGGCGCATCCCGAACGAAGAGATTGCCGAGGCCGCGCAGGCCAACTCGGACATCATGATCGCCTTCGGCAGCATCGACCCGCACAAGGGCAAGATGGGCGCGCGCGAGGCGCGAAAGCTGATCGAGGAATACGGTGTCAAGGGCTTCAAATTCCATCCCACCGTGCAGGGCTTCGAACCCTACGACAAGATGGCCTGGCCGATCTACGAGGTGATCGCCGAGTACAAGCTGCCGGCGATTTTCCACAGCGGCCACTCGGGCATCGGCTCGGGCATGCGCTGCGGCGGCGGCCTGCGCCTGCAGAACAGCAACCCGATGCTGCTGGAAGACGTGGCCATCGACTTCCCCGACATCGACATCGTCATCGCGCACCCGAGTTGGCCGTGGCAGGACGAGGCGCTCTCGCTTGCGATGCACAAGCCCAACATCTGGATCGACCTCTCGGGCTGGAGCCCGAAGTACTTTCCGCCGCAACTCGTTCAGTACGCGAACACGCAGCTGAAGGAGCGCATGCTGTTCGGCAGCGACTACCCGCTGATCACCCCCGACCGCTGGATGAAGGACTTCGCCGAGGCCGGTTTCAAGCCCGAAGTTCAGCCTTTGATTCTGAAAGAAAACGCTAAGCGGCTGCTGCGATTGGCCTAGACTGCAAGACCGCCAGCTTCTGATAGGAGAGCAACATGACTCTGCGTATCAACGACACCGCCCCTGACTTCACCGCCGACACCACCCAGGGCAAAATCAGCTTCCATCATTGGATCGGAGACCAATGGGCGATCCTGTTCTCGCACCCCAAGGACTTCACCCCGGTGTGCACAACCGAGCTCGGCTACATGGCCAAGATCGAGCCCGAGTTCACCAAGCGCAACGC